>CAIPNM010000221.1 GCA_903866395.1 uncultured bacterium | reverse complement strand
CGCCACCATGCCGAACAGGGCCTCGGCACCAAAGGTACCAATCAGCCGCTCGCTGATGCTGGACAGGTTGATACCGCGCCCCTCAAGCCAGCGGATCAGCAGGTTGGCGCTCGCCACCAGCGCGAGCAGTCCCAGCAGTTTGCCGCAGGCGGTCAGGCCGCTTGCGAGCAGGTCAGCCGCCCCGGAGTCGGGGGGCAGGGCCAGAACGATGCCAAGAATGAACAGCGCCACCACGTCGTTGAGCACGGCGGTGGCGATCGCGTAGCGGGCGATCGGGGTGTCGAGCAACCCCATGTCGGCAAGGAGGCGGGCGGCAACCGGCAGTGCCGTAATGGCAATGCAGAGCCCCATGAAGACCGTTCGCATCGGATCGAGGTCATAGCCCCATGCAACCAGCACGCCGCCGATGAACGGCAGTGCGAAGCCGAGGAACGCGACCAGCAGACCACGGCCGCGCATGGCTGATAGCACACGCTGGAAGTCCATCTCGATGCCGGCCGACAGCACCACAAGGAACACCGCCAGTTGGGCGATGCCTGACAGTGCGTCATTGGGCTGGATCAGATTGAGTACTGAGGGGCCGAGCACCACCCCGGCCAACATCTCGCCCACGATCGCAGGCTGACCCCAGCGCGTGAACAGATGCCCGAGCAGGCGCGCGACGACGATCAGTAGCAGTAGGCTGGTGAGCAGTTGCATGGTCCGGGGATTCCGATTCCGAATTTGATGAAAGCCGGGCTTTCTGCAAAATAGCGGGAAAATCAGAAAGGGGAGAAGCCGGATTATGAAGCCGCTTGGAACGCTGGACGAACTGCCTGGCGAGTATCTTGATGCGTTGCGGGCCAGAAACCTGGTTCCTCTCTGGCCCAGCCTTCGTGCTCTGCTGCCGCCCACGCAGCCCCGCAGCGCCACGCAGGTTTGTCGCTGGGCCTGGAGCGACATCCGGCCGCTCCTGATGCGAGCGGGCGACCTCACCCCCATGGAAAAGGCCGAGCGGCGGGTTCTGGTGCTGGCGAATCCGGGGCGCGGGCTGGAGGCGTTGCAGGCATCGGCCTGCATTTATCTCGGCATGCAACTGGTGCTGCCTGGCGAGAACGCGCCCAACCACAAGCACACGCCCAACGCGGCGCGTTTTGTGGTGGAAGGCACGGGCGGGGTCACGATCGTGGGCGGCGAAAGCTGCCCCATGGAGCCTGGCGATCTCATCCTTACCCCCACCTGGCAGTGGCATGAGCATCGCCACAAGGGGCCGGGGCCGATGATCTGGCTCGATGTGCTTGACGTACCGCTGATGGTCGCAATCGACTGCTCGTATCACATTGACGGCAAAACCCAGAAAGCCTCGAAGCCCGCCTGGACCTATGCCTCGGGTGGGCTCGCGCCGATCCGCGATGGCGTGCGCTCAAGCGCCGAGTATCCGTTACTGCGCTATCCCTGGGCCCGCACCCGCGCGGCGCTGGGCGCGCTTGCCACCAGCCTGCCCTCGCGCGAGCCGGTTCTGCTTGCCTACATCAATCCCGAAACCGGTGCCGATTGCCTCAACACCATCTCTTTTTCGGTGCTGATGCTTCGCCCTGGCGAGGAAACATCGCTGCCGCGCATGTCGGCGGCGCGCATGCTGCACATGGTCGAAGGCGATGCTCAGGCGCTGGTGGGCGAGACCACGCTCGACCTCACCCAGTCCGATACGGCGTGTGTGCCCGGCTGGACGACGCTCAAGCTGCAGAATCGGTCGTCGAAAACGCCCGCTTTCGTCGCCATGGCCGACGAATCCCCCGTGCATCGTAAGCTCGGTATCTTCGAGCAGCGCTGAGTCCTGGCGGCCCCGGGGCCGCCAGCAGATCCCTATAATGCGCGGCTTGCTGACCGGAACCCCTCCGGTCGGCGCTTCACCGGAGCGTGCTCGTGCAGGTCGTCTGTCTCGATCTTGAAGGTGTGCTGGTCCCGGAAATCTGGATTGAATTTTCGCGGCGAACCGGCATCGCCGAACTGTCCCGCACCACGCGTGACGAACCCGATTACGACAAGCTGATGGGCTTCCGGCTCGATCTGCTCGAACGTCATGGCCTGAAGTTGGCCGACATTCAGCGTGTCATTGAAGGCATGGGCCCCATGGCGGGTGCCCGCGAGTTTCTCGACCAACTGCGTGAGCGCTATCAGGTGTTCATCCTGTCGGATACTTTTTATGAATTCGCGAGCCCGCTGATGCGCCAGCTTGGCTGGCCATCGCTCCTCTGCCATCGCCTGCAGATCGATGCCGAGGGCTTTGTCCGCGGCTGGCGGCTCCGGATGCCCGATCAAAAGCGGGCGGCCGTCAATGCACTGAAAGCGCTCAATTTCCAGGTCATGGCGGCAGGCGACTCCTATAACGACACCGCGATGCTGGGCGCGGCCGATGCCGGCTTTTTCTTCCATCCTCCCGCGGCCATCGTCGCCCAGTTTCCGCAGTTCCCGGTCACTGAGTCCTACGATGAACTGCGGGCGTTGATCGACGCCGCCGCCAGCCGACTTGCGAGCTGAACTCCGCGCGGCCATCACGGTTGGCGCCGGCGTCGTCGTCGCGCTGAACTTCGGCAAACTGCCCCCCGCGCTCGCGGAACTGCGCGCCGAATTCGGGTTTACGCTGGTCGAGGTGAGCTGGCTCACCTCGCTTCTGATGTTTGCCGGAGCGTGCTTCGGCATCGCGGGTGGGTCGATTGCGGATCGATTCGGCCATCGTCGAACCATGCTGAGTGGTCTCACGCTGGTGGGCGTGGCTGGGATGGTGGGTGCGGTCGCCCACCGTGCCGAGCTGATGTTCGCAAGCCGTGTGATCGAGAGCGTGGGGATGCTGCTTGCCGTGCTGCCCGGACCGGCGATGCTGAGCCGCTGCGTGCCGCCCGAACGTTTGCGCGGCTGGCTGGGGGGCTGGGGCGCCTACATGCCGCTAGGCATGAGCCTCATGCTGATTGCAACCCCCTGGCTGATCAGCGCAGTGGGCTGGCGAAGCGCCTGGGTCGCCACCTCGGTCTGCGCGCTTGGCTGGGCGCTCCTGATCGCGCGTGCCCACCCGCGATCCGAGCAGGAGACGGCGCAGTCTGCGCCGCCCAGGGCGTCGCTCGCGCGGCTGATGGCGCTCACGCTTGCCTCGCCAGGCCCATGGTTACTGGCCGTGGGTTTTCTTTTTTACGCTGCCCAGTTTCTTGGAGCATTCAGCTTTCTCCCAACCATCTATCGCGAGGCGGGAATTGACCCGCGCGCGGGGGGCGCCCTCACTGCCGTCGCAGTCCTCGGCAATGCCCTGGGCAACCTCGCCTCAGGGCACCTGCTGCAGCGCGGCGTTCAACGATCCACGCTGCTGATCACCGCAGCGTGCGTGATCGCTACGATGTCCTGGGTGGTGTACGGCAGCACCGTTCCGTTCGGACTGCGTTATGCGGCAGCCCTCACGCTGTCGATCGTGAGCGGCCTGGTCCCAGGCGTGTTGTTTGCCACCGTGCCGTCGTATGCGCCCGATCCGCGAGCCGTCTCGACAACAGTGGGCTGGATGCAGCAAGGCTCGGGTATCGGGCAGGCGCTGTCGCTGCCCCTGATCGCACTGCTCGCGCAGTGGCATGGCGACTGGTCACTCACCTGGGTGGCAATCAGCGCCTGCGCGGGAGTGGTGGCTTCGGTGGGCCTCGCCATGCGCCGGTATGACGCACGGCGTCCGGGTTAAGCGTCACCGATCGAGTAAGGCGCGAGCGCGGGCCATCGCCTCGGGGGCTTGCGCCGCTGCCCCCGTTGTCGCGGGCGCTGACGGCCCAGCCACCGGGCGGTTGAGCCGGTTGCGGCGCTGTATCAGCCACCACAGAAGACCGCCGCCCGCCAGCATGGCGAACGGACCGAACCACAGTAGCCAGGTGTTGCTCTGAAGCGGCGGTCGGTACAGCACAAAGTCGCCATAGCGCGCCACCATGTAGTCAAGGATCTGACTGTCACTTTGCCCCTGTGCGAGCAAGGTTTCGATCTGCCGCTTGAGATCTACCGCCAGATCGGCGTTGGAGTCGGCCAGCGTCTGGTTCTGACAGACGAGACAGCGTAATTCCTCTGACAGGCGCTTGAGACGCTCGGGAGAAGTGGTGTCCGGCGCCTGTGCGCCCGGCGTGGGGAGGGGGGAAGAAGCCGACATGGTCTGGACCGACGGTTAAGCCTTGACCCGCGAGTCTCGCACAGTCAGGTGATGTCCGGGGCGTTGTGGTTGGTTGACGGCCATTTCAGACGCTCATCGAATCTGGTCTTTTCGCGCAGACCGCGCAGCGTCTCACTGTGTTCGGGTTGCATGCTCGTATCGAGCAGTTCGGTCAGCCTGGCGGTGTCGGTCCCCAGGCGCGCGCTCGCGTGGGTTGCGCGCAGCAGGTCTTCAACCTCGATGTTGTCCAGATCGTATCCGCGCTGGTCGATGGTCCAGGAGCGGTACATCGCAATTTCGAGGAGCAGGAGATCGGACACGTAGGGAGGTCAGAGGAATTCAGAGGAAGTGGACAGAGAACAGAATATTTTCGATGGTTTCTCTATTAGTCAAAACGTACTCGAAAAGTCATTCATTAAAGGATACCCTACCCCTTACGCTGGGAGTCAAACTATTCGATTAACGTCATGCCAAAACGGCGACCGTCAGTCATCGACCCGCTTCCTGATCATTCTGAGTCGCCGCGCGACCCCGACGACCCGCTCGCTTTTCTCAAAGGCGTCGGCCGAGCCCTTGTTGAAGAGCGTCGCCGATGCGGGCTGTCGCAGCAACAGGTTGCCGAACGAATTGGAATCGAGCCAGAAACCGTAAGCCGAATTGAAACGGGGGTCATTTCTCCCACGCTCATCCGACTACGCCAATTTGCGAGGGTCTACGGCTGTTCGTTGCAGGGGTTGCTCGGCCGCACATCGGATACCCTGCCCGATCTCGCACAGCGTATCGCAGTGGAACTGGGCCCCCTGCCGCCTACTGATCAGCGGCATGTTGCCGAGCAGGCGATGGCCACCGCGAAATACCTGCAGGCATTGCGCAGGAACGAAAGCTGAGGGTTCTGGGCGCCTGGCGAGGCTCAGTGACTGCCAAGTCGCTTAAGCCAGGGCATGAGTTCGTCGCGGATGATATCGGGCGTGAACGGCCCCACGTGCTTGTAGCGGATGATGCCGTCGCGATCGATCAGGAAGGTCTCGGGCGCACCGTAGACGCCCCAGTCAATGGCAGCACGGCCGTCGAAATCGCTGATCACCACCGCGTAGGGATTGCCGTGGCGTTTGAGCCAGGCCATTGAGTCGGGTCGTTTGTCCTTCCAGGCAAAACCCACAATCGGCACGACTTTGTCGCGCGCCAGATCGTTAAGCAGCGGATGCTCGACCTGGCAGGCGGCACACCATGAGGCCCAGACATTCAGGAGCCATACCTTGCCCTTCATTTCCGCGGGCGCCCAGTTGACCTCGGCGCCAAGCACGGGCAGGGAAAAAGCCGGCGCGGGCTTGCCGATAAGGGGCGATGGGACGAGCCGCGGATCGCGATCGAGGCCCTTCAGAAGAAACCATCCGATCAGCGCAAAGATGGCAACCGGAATCAACAGGCGCAGTGTCTTCATGTTGGGCGATCGGCGAGACGTGGCTGTCTTGAGAACGGGGGATTAGCGCGCGGCGAGATCGCCCGCGACCGACCCTGCGGGACCGATCGACGACTCGGAGGCCCGCACGATGCGTGCGGCATCCTCGGCTGCGAGCCTTCGTCGATAGCGCCGGTCGGCGATCGCCACGAATCCACCAAGTGCCATCAATACACAGCCGAGCCAGATCCAGTTGACGAAAGGCTTCACATGAACCCGGATGGCCCAGTCGTTACCGCTTAATGGTTCGCCCATTGAGATGTAGACATCCCGCCAGAGGCTGCGGTCGATCGCCGCT
>CAIPNM010000220.1 GCA_903866395.1 uncultured bacterium | reverse complement strand
CGGTGAGCGAGGCGGGCGGGAAGGTGAACCTGGTGGCGGTGCTCAAAGGGGATGTGAACGGGAGCTGGCAGTCGCCGCAGGAGGCGCCGCAGCAGCTGCCTGAGACGTACTTCCGGGACCTGTCGCTGGAGCTGAACACGCCGGTGGGGCAGTGGGGGATTGGGGGGTAAACGAGCATCAATTCGGCGGGTGATCAAATTGCTAGCTAAGCTGGGCGCCGTCATGATCTCGCTGGGAGCGCAGGTCAGCCTCCACAGGTGTATTGATTGAATTCATATTACGAACGGCCCAGATCATGACCGAACCCGTAGCCTCGCTTGTCAATGTACTGAACGTCAACGCCCGGGTGGTGAACACGGGCTACAGCTTCCCTGGCAATAACTACTACCCGAGCGAATCGATCAGTCTCGCCGTGGGGCGTTACCGCGCTGATTATGTCGGGGTAGGGGAAGTTGCCGGTGCTACGTATTCGGCATGGTTTCGAGGCATGGGAGCCAATATATGGAGCGCCGATTTCGGCCTGTCCGCACCTGGGATAGAAGCGTACCTCTGGCCCAACGGGCCTAACAACCATTACACCGGGGCCGCGACAGCGCTGGCAGCGGGTTCCAGTTCTAGCTACGAATTCGACCTGGCGCAGGCGGGTGTACTGAAAGTATTTCTTGCTGACCCCGCAGTAAGCGATAACAACGGGGGCGTCTCTATTGCATTGTATCGGCTGAACAGTCCGCCAACAGGGTCATTAGGGGTTGTTGTCCCCGGGTCGATCGTCGGGCAGGCGCAGTATCAAGCGAACACATACACCGATGCCTTTCAGCACGTATCCACGGTAAGCGGCCTGACAGATGGCGGCTGGGTGACGGCGTGGCAGTCAGGGCCTGGTCAGGACGGGTCATTTTCCGGCGTATTTGCGCAGCGCTTCAGCGCCAACGGAGCGAAGGTAGGTGTGGAGTTTCAGGTAAACACGCGTACCGCTGACGATCAGGTGCATCCGACGATACACGGTCTTCCGGATGGCGGCTTCCTAGTGACATATTGGTCTGCGCCGCATAGCAATGCGACGGTGCTTGCAAAGCGCTACAACGCAAGCGGTGTGGTGTCGCAGAATGAATTTCAATTGAACACATACACCAGCGCGAACCAGTGGTTTCAAAACGCAGCGATTTTGAAGAGCGGGAGCTGGGTGGCGGTTTGGAATTCAGTGGGTCAGGACGGGTCGGGATCCGGCACGTACGGTCGGATCAATGGGACGGGTAGCGAATTCAAGATAAATACATACACGCTTGGCGAGCAGTCTGACGTCACGGTCAGCGCGTTATCGGGAGGGGGCTTTATAACCGCATGGGAGTCCCAAGGGCAGGACGGGAGCGGGTGGGGGGTGTATGGGCAAGCCTATCAGGCAAGCGGGGTGACGTTAGGGAGTGAGTTTAGGGCTAACACCACAACCACCGGGAACCAGGCTGACCCGACAGCGACCGGGTTGGCGGATGGGGGCTGGTTGATCACGTGGTGGGATGTGGACCGGGGTGTGATTGCAGGGCAGCGGTACAGCGCGTCTGGTAGCAAGGTGGGTGGTGAGTTTTCTTCATTGAAACACGACATCCCTGCGACGTGGGTGTTGAACGGATATACGCTCAGCGGCCAACCAGTTCTGGCGCTGCCAGATGGCGGCTGGGTGATAGCGTCGAGCATTTTTGAGAATGGCGTATTGAAACTTTATGGTCAGCGCTATGACAGCAGCGGATCGGTGAGGGGGGATAAATTTGCTATCAGTGATACCGCTGGCGTAGCACAGTTTGATCCATCGCTTTCGATGTTGAGCGATGGTCGCTTCGTAGCCAGTTGGAGCGCGTGGCCCGCGAATGGAGTGGCAGGAAATGGCGAAATCTACGTACGCGCGTTCACGATTAATGATGCGGTGCTATCGCAAGGCCAGACGCTGACGGTATCGAACACGCTGGCGGACGCTGATGGGCTCGGGACGATCAGCTACCAGTGGCGAGCGGACGGAGCGAACATTACTGGGGCGACGGGGACGAGCCTCACGTTGACGCAGGCGCAGGTGGGTAAGGCGATCACGGTGGTCGCGAGTTACACCGACCAGCAGGGTGCGGCGGAGTCAGTCGCAAGTTCGGCGACGGCGTTAGTGGCAAACGTGAACGATCCACCGACCGGGGCGGTGACGATTGCTGGGACGGCGGCGCAAGGTCAGACGCTGACAGCGTCAAATGCGTTGGCGGATGTGGACGGACTCGGGGCGGTCAGCTACCAGTGGCGAGCGGACGGAGCGAACATCACTGGCGCGACAAATACGAACCTCACGCTGACGCAGGCGCAGGTGGGCAAAGCGATCACGGTAGTCGCGAGCTACACCGACCAGCAGGGTACGGCAGAGTCGGTCGCAAGTTCGGCAACGGCGTTAGTGGCGAACGTGAACGATCAGCCGACGGGTAGGGTGACGATTGCCGGGACGGCGGCGCAAGGCCAGACGCTGACAGCGTCAAACACGTTGGCGGACGTGGACGGGCTCGGGACAATTAATTATCAATGGTACGCCGGGGCCACAGCCTTGCAGGGTGCGGTTTCGCCGAGTCTGGTGTTGAAGCAGTCGCATGTTGGTCAAGTGATCAGCGTTCGCGCGAACTACACCGATGGGCAAGGCGCAGTGGAATCGGTCAGTTCTATAACCAGCGCAGTAGTGGCTAACGTCAATGACACCCCAACAGGTGTCGTCGCTATCACTGGAGAGGCAAGGCAGGGCGCAATTCTGTCGGCCGCCAACACATTAGCCGATGTTGATGGACTGGGCACGGTCGCTTACCAATGGATGGCAAACGGACAGGCGATCCCCGGCGCGACCTCGACCACACTCGTACTGACGCAGTCCCAGGTAGGGAAGGCGATCAGTATCAAAGCGAGTTATACGGACCTTTTAGGAACAGGCGAGTCGGTTAGCTCTCAGTCAACGGTGGCGGTAGCCAACGTTAACGACCCACCGGTCGGTGGCGTTGTGATCAGCGGTGAGCCAAGACAGGGGCTGATGCTAAATGCGGTGGCCACGCAGCTTACCGATGCAGATGGCCTCGGCCCCCTTCGCTACCAGTGGTTTGAGGATGCGCAGGCGATAGCCGGCGCAACTTCCAGTTCCTTGGCGCTCTCTCAGTCACAGGTGGGAAAGGCGATCGGCGTGCAGGTGTCGTACACCGACGGGCACGGAATCGTCGAACAAGTTCGTAGCGGTCTGTTCGGACGCGATGTGAGCATCGGTGCACCTGGCGGAAGCGAAATAGCCCTTTTGAGTGGAGGCGACGCTGATCGTTCCTATGCGTTTGTTTTTAATCCCTCGCTCTATGGCGGCGCTTACGTTGCTTGGGTACAGGCCGATGGAAGTAGCAACTGGAACGGCGTCAGCGGACCGTATACATGGCTGGGTAGCCGCGCGTTTTTTGCTGGGGTGGCCGATGTTGATGGAAATGGTTTCGGGGATCTGATTGGCGTGGATCCTTCGGGGGAGTTGGTGACGCTTCTACAGAACGGAACCTGGACGCCGTACGACGTAAGTTCGCCCAACAGTTTGCTGCCGCCGGCGGTCAAGAGCGGTGTGATTGGAATGTACTCCGACAACACGCAGTCCGGCTTGGCGTTCAGGTTCGCGGCCGGTGTACGCGTAGATGCTGACGACAACGTCGATCTCGTTCTGAGAGGCCCCCAGGGCTTAAAGATTGTTTGGGGGACGGGTACCGGCGCGTTCATGGATGAAGGCACGAGCATTACGCTCGGTTATGAGCCCAGGTCCGTATTCAGTGCCGACTTTAATCGCGATGGTCAGGCAGATCTTTTAGTGACTGGCATCAGCAGCCTTGAGGTACTTCTTGGAAATGGACAGGGCGGGTTTTCGAGATCGTTTGAGGTCACCTCATCCATGACTCTGGCGGTGGGAGTCGCTGACCTCAATCACGACGCTCTACCGGATATCGTCGCGAGTGGCCTTGTTTATCTCGGTAATGGAAGCGGCGGATTTTCAGCCGGCGCGCGCGTGGCTGTTCCTGCAGGACGTTCAGTGTATTCGTCGCTCGCGGCTGACTTGAATTCAGACGGGCGGCAGGATGTGGCGCTTGCGCTTGATCAAGACGGTGTAATCGTTGCGCTTGGCGACGGCAATGGCGGATTCGTGTCGCAGCAAGCTTACGGAGCGGGTCTGGGTTCGCTCCGCTCAAACTTGGCAATCGCAGATCTGACCAGCGATGGGCTCTTGGATCTCATCTCTGCCAGCAAAATATTCGTCAACACCGGTGGCGGGCAGTTGCCCCTGGTAGCCAACGTAAACGATGTGCCGAGCGGATCAGTAAAAATCAGCGGAGTTGCTGAGCAGGGGCGCAGTCTGACGGCAAGTCATACGTTGGTCGACGTTGACGGCATTCCAGCGACCGGTGATGGGGCGATTAGGTATCAGTGGCTCGCCAATGGCCAGTCGATTGCGGGCGCCACCTCCGAGACACTGCTGCTCTCCCAGGCGTTTGTCGGTAAGACAATCGGCCTGACAGCTCGGTACACGGATCTGCTCGGTACGACAGAATCGGTGACCGTGCAGGCCGCCACCGCAGTGATGAACGTAAACGATGCGCCAACCGG
>CAIPNM010000219.1 GCA_903866395.1 uncultured bacterium | reverse complement strand
TCGACCGGTGCGGGCGGCCAACACCGCCGCCACACAGGCAAAGAGCGCGGGCTGGCTTTCCTTGCCGCCGAATCCGCCGCCCATGCGGCGGCACTGCACGGTCACATCATGGGAGGAGCGACCCAGCGCATGCGCGACCAGATGCTGCACCTCGCTCGGATGCTGGGTAGAACTCTGCACCAGCATCGAGCCGTCGTCCTGAGGCAATGCAATGGCGATCTGGCCTTCAAGATAAAAATGGTCCTGGCCGCCAATGGAAACGCTACCGGTGCGCCGGAGCGGGCAGCGCTCAAGGGCCGCCTGGGGCTCCCCCCTGGTCAGTGTCTGGGTGGGCAGTACGAAGCTCTGCTCCACCAGGGCGGCTCGGATATCGAGAATGGCGGGGAGCGGGTTGATGTTCCACTTTGCCCTGCGCGCTGCGCGCCGGGCGAGATCGTGCGAGGTGGCGAGCACTGCGAACACCGGCTGCCCGGCATACACCAACTCGCTCTCCGCGAGGATGGGGTCGTCATCGAGCACCGGCCCGCACTGGTTCGCACCTGGCAGGTCTGCCGCGGTGATCACGTCAATCACTCCGGCCGAATTGCGCACAGCCTGTAGATCCAGCCCGACAAGGCGGCCGTGCGCCACCGGGCTGATGCCCAGCGCTGCGTGGAGCGTGCCCGAGGGCAGATCGATGTCATCGAGGTAGCGGGCGCGGCCCGTCACATGCAGCCGTGCGCTCTCATGCGCCAGCGGCTCACCGATCATTGACGGATTCGACAACGGTTCTGCGGCGAGCGGGTTCACGAGGCGCTGACCTGCTCGACCCGCAGCGCCGCTCCGGTCTGCTGCCGCTCCAGGTGCAGGCGCCGCAACAGATTGCCCGCGACCTGCATGCGATAGGCGCTGCTCGCGCGCATGTCGGTCATGGGCGAGAACTCCTGGGCGAATGCGGCGATGGCCGCTTCGACCGATTCACGATCGAGCGGCCGTCCTGTGAGGGCCGCCTCCGCCCGCAGAGCGCGCTTGGGCGTGGCAGCCATGCCGCCCACCCCCACCCGTGCCGCCACCACTGACCCATCATTTTCATGAAGCCAGACAGCCAGACACACGGCCGAGATGTCCTGGTCGTAGCGCTTGGAGACTTTCCACGCAGACAGACGCTCACCCGGCCCACGAGGGGGAATGCGAACCGCAGCAACGAATTCGCCGGGTTCAAGCGCTGTACGCCGGTAGTCGAGATAGAACTGGTCGAGCGGCAACCGCCGGGTGCGTGCGCCACGACGCAGATCAAGTTCCGCGCCCAGCGCGAGCAGCGCGGGCATGGAATCGCCGATCGGCGAGCCATTGGCGATGTTGCCGCACAGCGTGCCCGAATTGCATACGGGGGGCGAGGCAAAGCGCTGTGCGAGCTCGTCCAGTTCAGGCCAGTCAGAGCGCAGCGCGGCAAAGGCCTCGGTCAGCGGGACTGCCGCGCCGATCACCCGGCCGACCATCGCATCCTGCGTGATCGTGCGCAGTTCGGCCACTTCGCCCAGGTAGACCACATGCGGCAGGTCGCGCAGATGCTTGGTGACCCATAAGCCGACATCGGTGCCGCCAGCCAGCACCAGCGATTGCGGCTGCGCCGCGAGCACATCGGCCAGCTCGTCTAGCGTTCGCGGGGCGGTAAACCCCGCCCCCGCACGGATGCTAAGGGTGTCCTCACGGGCGATTGAAGCCAGCCGCGCGCGCCGCTCGGGCGACTGCGCATCGGCGCGGTTCCAGACCGCGGTCGGTTCTGGAAGCTGGTTCATCGCGAGCCCCGCTTCGATGATCGGCCGATAGCCGGTGCATCGGCAGAGATTGCCGGAGAGCGCATCGAGTACCGCCTCGCGGTCGGCGTCGGGTCGGGCGAGCCAGAGCCCGAAGAGCGACATGACGAACCCGGGCGTGCAGAAGCCGCATTGGGAGGCGTGGCAGTCCACCAGCGCCTGCTGGACCGGATGCAGGGCATCCTGGGGGGCACTCAAGCTTTCCGCCGTGACCACTTCGCGCCCATCAACCGTTGGCAGCATGCGGATGCAGGCATTGACGGCGCGGTAATCAATGCGGTCGCCGGTGTCCTCGCCCAACACCACGGTGCAGGCACCACAATCTCCCTCGGCGCAGCCTTCCTTCACGCCATGCTGACCCAGTCGGTCGCGCAGGCACTGCAGTAAGGATTCAGTGGGGGGCGGGTCAGGGATCTCGACGATCTTTCCATCGAGAACGAAGCGGACAATGGCGGTGGAAGCGGTCATGCGATTTTCAGTGTGTCGGCCTGACTATAACCAGACCGCGCGGCGCTTGCCAATGAGTCCCGCTCCTGCGCGGGGATGACCGCTTGTGTAAAGTGGCAGATTACCCCCCGGAGACTCCCATGGACATCAACCGCCCAGACATCCTCGCTGAAGTCGAGGCCGTATTCGCCCGCTATGAAGACGCCCTGGTCAATAACCGTGTCGAGGTGCTCGACGAACTGTTCTGGAATTCGCCGCTTACCGTCCGCTACGGTGCGGCCGAAAACCTGATCGGAATCGAGCAGATTCGGGCCTTCCGGAATGCCCGGCCGGCAGTTGGGCTTGCTCGAACCATCGCCAATACCGTGATCACCACCTACGGCACCGACTTTGCCACCGCCATGACCGAATTCCAGCGCGACGACCCCAACAAGGTGGGTCGGCAAAGCCAGACCTGGGTGCGCACGCCCGCGGGCTGGCGGGTGGTGGCCGCGCATGTCAGTGTGATCGCAAAGCCGCAGGCCTGAGCCCGGTCCGCCAGCGCGACCAGACACCCCCTCATGCTGATCAACTGCGTCGCCTACCAGCAGGGCCACAAACTCGCCGACATCGATCCCAGCGAGATCGGCGAATGGCTGGCCCGGCCAGGCTGCCTGGTGTGGGTCGCCCTGCGCGACCCGGAGCACGACGAACTCGAAAGCATGCAGGAGGCGTTCGGTCTGCATGAACTGGCCGTTGAGGACGCGCGCAAGGGTCACCAGCGACCCAAGCTCGAAGCCTACGGAGAAAACCTTTTTCTGGTGATGCACCTTCTTGAGAGCGGCCCGAATCGCGAAACGCTGGAGGGTGAGGTTTCTGTGTTTGTCGGGCCCAACTTTGTACTGTCGGTGCGCAATCGCAGCAACCGTGATTTTTTGGGTGTACGCGCCCGAAGCGAGCGCGAGCCGCATCTGCTGCGTCATGGTCCCGGCTATGTGCTTTATGCGCTGCTCGATGCCGTGGTCGATCGATATTTCCCGGTGCTCGACGCCATCGAGACCGAGCTCGAAGAGGTCGAGCACCAGATTTTCGCGCGCGGCTCGGCGCGGCAGAGCATCCAGCAGCTCTATCAACTCAAGCAGCGGGCTGCGCAGCTCCGCCACGCGGTCGCCCCCCTTCTTGAGGAAACCGCGCGGCTTCATGGCGGACGCGCGCCCCCGGTATGCCTGCCGGTGAGCGACTATTTCCGCGACGTTCACGACCACCTCACCCGTATCCTCACCGCCACTGAAGCCATCCGCGAGACCATCGGCACGGCGCTTCAGGTCACGCTTGCGATCGTCACCATCGAGGAAACCGACACCACCAAAAAGCTGGCGGCCTGGGCGGCCATCTTCGCGGTGCCCACTGCAATGGCGGGAATCTGGGGCATGAACTTTGATTCGATGCCCGAGCTCCACTGGCGCTGGGGCTATCCCATGGCGCTTGCTGTCATCGCCGTGAGCACCGGCATCCTGTATTGGCGCTTCAGACGAGCTGGATGGCTTTAAGGGAGCGAGGGAACCCTGGTGTACTGGTGCGCGAGGGCGCCAAGCGAGTAGACTTGCGGAAAAGTGCAGCACAAAGCGCCATTTATAGGCGCGACCGGAGGATAAAAACCGTCACTCTGGAGCCTCCTCAATGAAACCTGAACACAACCCGATCTTCTCGCTGGTGGGTCGCATCCTGATCGCGGCACTGTTCATCCCGGCCGGTGTCACCAAGCTGTTCGGTTACCCCGGTTTGGTCAATTACATCGCTGCGGCGGGCCT
>CAIPNM010000218.1 GCA_903866395.1 uncultured bacterium | reverse complement strand
GCGAGATCCGGATCGAAGCCGCGCCGTACGACCACCGGTTCGTTGGGCAAGGGCTCCGACTCCCAGACCACACGGTTGGCGTCAGGCTTGATCTGCCCGTTTCGAATCATGGTGTTGCGGTGGGTGTCCCAACCAGTGGCGAGGTCAACCTGCCCGCCAATGGTCGCCATCTGAGCGGCAGCGGCCGACGCACCTTCAGCGTAACGCCCGAAGTAGGTACGGGGATTGATACCGCGCGAGCGCAGAAAGTGGGTGGGAACCAACCAACCAGAGGTAGACCCGACGTCGAGCATCTGCATCGACATCCCTTTCGCATCATCCGGAAAGTTCTTCACCTCAAGCCCAGGCCGCCCCACCACAATCGCCTTGTAATAGTCGCGGCCTTCAATCAGCAGCATGGCAATCGCCTGCGCCTCGCCCTTCTGCTTGGCAAGCACATATCCCCAGGGACCCATCTGTGCGACGTCGATCTGCTGGTTGGCAAGCGCAACCGCAATACCCGCCCAGTCGTTAGCGACGGTCAGATCAAGATCGCACCCGACCTGATCGCACACCCGGCGATAGAGCGGCTCCCAAACACGGCGCGTGTCGGCTTGTGTGGGCTGCTGCGGGCCCAGACCCACTTTCAGGACCGGTCGCCTTTGCGCATGCACAAAGGGCGAACTCAGGGCCGAGACCGTTGCTACTGCAAGCGGTGCGGAAATCAGTTGTCTACGCGTCGTCATTACGCTCTCCAAGTTTGAGGGAGGAAGGATCCCGCAAACGCTAAGCTGGGCATGTGACAAGCCAATGAATTGCCCTCAAACGGAAACCGCCGTCCTCTAGCTGCGCAGCTCGCGAATCGCACCATGAGGGCGCTTTCCATCCAGCGCTTCAATCAAATTTTGTGCAGCGTCGAGTTCGATGTGTCTGCGCACAGATTCGACGGCCGAGCCTATGTGCGGCGTGAGGAGCGTCCGATCGGCGAGCGAGAGCAACCGTGGTTCGATTACGCGCGGGCGATCTTCGCGTGCCCAGTCTTCGAATTCGAAGACATCGGCGGCATAGCCGCCCAGCTGGCCGGATTCAAGCGCCTCCGCAATCGCTGCTTCATTCACCACAGAACCTCGCGCAGGATTGATGAGCAAAGCGCCGCGAGGCAGTTGCGCGAGCCAGTCAGAATCGACCATGGTCAGCGTTGAGCGCAACAACGGCACCGCAAGAAATACAAAGTCAGCGTGACGAAGTGCAGTCACCGAGTCAACCCGTCGCGCATGCGCTGGAGCCTCCACTACTGGATCGCTGTCAGTCATCAGCACCTCGCACGAAAATCCTGCGAGCTTCCTTGCAATCGCTTGGCCGACCCGACCACCGCCCACGATAGCAACCCGGCTACCATCCAGCGATCGGCCGTAAAACGTCGGACGCCAGCCGGTGAAGCGACCACTTCTAACGTGGCTGTCAGCAAGCAGAAGGTGGCGACTCAGCGCGATAGCGAGCCCGATCGCGAGCTCCGCGGTTGGCTCGGTGAGTAGGTCGGGCACGATGGTGAGCCACACGCCACGGCTAGTGCAGGCTTCAACATCGAAATTGTCGAAGCCCTTTAGCGCGCAGGCGACGATGCGTAGCTGCGGGCAAGCGTCCAAGAGCGCCTGGTCGACTCGGTCGGGCATGAAGGCGAGGATGCCCCATGCATCGCGGGCCGCGCTGCGCAGTGCATGTTCGTCGAGCGCCTCGGCACTCGGGTTACTCACCACTTCGAATCTTGGCTCCAACAGCGCAAGCGTCTCCGGAAATGCACGATTCGTCACAACGATTTTAGGTCGAGCCACGCTTCACTCCATGTTGCGGAAGGGTTTTGCGCTAGCAGGATGTCAATACAAGGATGACAGATCGATGACCATGCATGCATCGCCTCTGTCACTTATCCGTCATCAAGCGCCAGCAGTCTCTGGCTTCCGTAACCAAGTCGCGCTGGTGGCCTCATTGATCGTTCCGCTTCTTCGCTGTTCGGGCGTTGCCGTCACCTACCGTGACGGCACGAGAGCGCTGGTGCCGAACCGATTCGATATCCGGTCGGGAGAGCTCGTTGCGCTCCTTGGCCAGTCGGGCGCTGGTAAATCCACATTGCTACGCGCGATTAACGGCCTGGTCCCGCTGAGCGAGGGCCAAATCGAACTCGAAGGGCTCGGGCCGGTTAAGGAGCGATCGGATTGGCGTCGTCTCAGACGCGAGGTGGCAATGGTGTTTCAGCAGCATCAGCTGATTGGCCGTTGCACCGCGCTCTCTAACGTATTGACTGGTCGTCTTTCCTACCACTCATCGATTCGCACGCTACTCCCGTTTTCGCGCGAGGACACGCTCATCGCGATGGAGGCGCTCGAGCGGGTGGGGCTAGCTGACCATGCGCTCAAGCGATGCGACCAGCTCTCGGGCGGGCAGCAACAGCGGGTGGGCATCGCACGCGCACTGGCACAACGTCCGCGACTGCTCCTCGCTGATGAACCCGTTGCAAGCCTAGACCCCAACACGGCTGCCGAAGTCCTGTCGCTGATCAGAGGTGTGTGCGAGTCCTCAGGCATCAGCGCAGTGGTCAGCCTTCATCAGGTCGACCTCGCAAGGCGGTTCGGCACTCGTATTTTGGGCATTGCCGCTGGTCAAATTCAGCTCGACGCGCCAGCCCATCAGGTTGACGACAAACAATTGAATCAGCTCTACGGCGCTCACGCCTCGCATCGGCCCGAACCGGCGCAATCGGTGCCTGATACCTCTTCTTCAACCCAGGCCCTGGCGGCCTAAGACCCACCACACACTCCGATATTCGGGAGATCTCATGATCAATCGCCGTGCGTTCGCATTAAGCATGACCGCTGTCGCCGGTCTTGCCCCGTTTGCGGGATTTGCGCAAACCCGAAACCCCTCGAAATTGCGCGTTGCACTGCTACCTGACGAGAACGCGGCAACACTCATCCAGAACGCGCAGCCTCTGAAGATGCATCTCGAGCGAGCGCTCAAGCGCGAAATCGAAATCGTAGTGACGACCGACTACTCATCGATGATCGAGGCGATGCGATTTGGCCGGATCGAGATTGGCTATTTTGGTCCCTTTTCCTACGTACTCGCCAAATCGCGTGCACCGGAAATCGAGCCGTTTGCGGTCGGCGTCGAGCGCGGCCTGCCGAGCTACAAGTCGATCCTGATCGCCAATGCGGGCGGTGCAGTGAAGTCTCTTGCCGACGTTCGAGGCAAACCATTCGGGTTTGGAGATCAGGCCTCGACTTCCAGCCACCTGGCCCCTCGTGCCCACCTGCTCGCAAAGGCCAATCTGGAAGGGGATCGGGACTACAAGGTGGTTCATCTGGGAACGCATGACGCCGTAGCCCGTGCTGTTCAGGCTGGCCAGGTTCCTGCTGGCGCGTTGTCGGAGCCAATCTACAGAACGCTGGTCGAGCGCAAGGTCATTGATTCTGCACGCATCGTTACACTCGATCTCACCAACGAGATTCCAAACTATCCGATCACCATGCAGGGCAACCTCACGCCCGAGCTCAAGCAGGCGATTCGCGAAGCGTTTCTTGGTCTGAAGGACAAGGAGGTTCTGCGCTCATTCCGTGTCGAGGGGTTCGCGTCGACCGATGACAAGGCCTACGACGTTCTTCGGGAGACCGCCAGGATCCTTAAGCTTGATGTGGCAAAGATGAAATGACCAGCCATTCCCCGTCCGTGCCAACGCGCACAGCCGAGCGATTCGACCCCATTCTGAGCCGGGCGCGCGCCCAGGCTCAGGCCCGCGCGAGGGCCATGGTGATCGTGGTCGCAGTCTGTATTGCTTCCCTTTGGGTTGCCGGGTTCTTTGACGCAGAGCGTTTCGCCGAGGGAGCGCCGGCGCTCCTGCAACTCGCCTCGGAAATGTGGCCGCCGGATTTCGGCCGTTGGCGCTTCTGGATGAAGCCGCTCTCTGACACGCTCGCCATGTCGATTGCCGGGACTGCGCTCGCAGTGGCACTGTCCCTTCCGCTCGCGTTGGCGGCGGCACCGAATACCGCGCCGCACCCACTGTTGTTACGCCTAACGCGCACGCTCCTGTCCGCGCTACGATCAATACCAGAGATCATTTTCGGCGTGATCTTTGTCGCGGCCGTTGGCTTTGGCGCGCTGCCGGGCGTGCTGGCACTCGCGATGCATTCAACCGGCATGGTGGCGAAGTTTTTTGCCGAGGCAATTGAGCATGTCGATCCAAGGCCTCTTGAAGCGGCACAGGCTGCGGGCGCGTCAAGGTTTCAAATGATCACCCATGCAGTGTTGCCGCAGGTGCTGCCGCAGCTGGTCGATGTCACGATCTACCGCTGGGAGTATCACTTCCGCGCCTCGGCAGTGCTCGGCATCGTGGGCGCTGGCGGCATCGGCTTTGAACTGATGGCAGCACTTCGCCTTATTCGCTACGACCAGGTGTTTGCCATTCTGCTCACGATTCTCGCCTGCGTGGTGGTGGTTGACTCATTAGGCGCATGGCTGAGGCGTTCGCTGAAATAACGCTGTTCAGCCAAGCACGAACGCGACCACCAGCGTGCCGAGCATGATCGCCAGAAGTGACGGAAACGCAGCCCGCGCGGTCCAAAGGAGCGGCTTACCGAACATGGCCGAGGCAAAGTAAAGATTCATCCCCGCAGGCGGGCAGATGAACCCTACCTCCATCGCCGCCATGAACACCACGCCAAAGTGCACCGGGTCAATGCCATAGCTCTGTGCGAGCGGCAGAAGAAGCGGCACCAGCACCACGATGGCGGCATAGATCTCAAGTAGCGCGGCAGCCACAAACAGCGTGGCAAGCAGCGCAAGCATGAAGAGGTGAGGGTTGTCGACCCGATCCCGAACCCAGTCAACCAGAGCAGCCGGCGCGCCGACATCGGTCAGCCAGTTGGTAAGCGCGAGCGCCATGCCAAGGATCAGCATCACCCCACCGATCAGTCGTGCGCTGTCGGCCAGGCACTGTCCCAGCCGCGCAAGAGACAGTTCCCTGTGGAAGAGGCCTTGTGACAGCACAACAAATGCTGCAGTGAGCGCAGCACTTTCAGTGGGTGTGGCAATGCCGACTGCGATCGACCCGACGGCAATGACCGGAATCAAGAGTTCCCACACCGCAGCCTTCGCCGCGAGATAGATATCGGCCTTACGATCAGGCCTCTGCAGCGGCAGATCGGCTCCGCCGAGCACCGGCTCGAGCCGTGGCATCTTCCTGAAATAGCCACCAATGCCCAGCAGGCAGACGATCATGATCGCAGCCGGCAGAAGCCCAGCAACGAACATCTCTTGAATCGGCACCCGGGCAATCACGGCATACAGCACCAGCGGAACCGATGGTGCGATCAATACGCCGAGGGCACTCGCGCCGGTCAGCAGACCGATCGCCCGACGCTCTGGATAGCCGGCACGGGTGAGCATCGGATAGAGGAGGCCTCCTAGCGCAAGAATCGTTACGCCACTTCCGCCCGTGAGCGCAGTGAAGCCTGAACAGAGCAGTGCCGCGGCGATCGCAACCGCCCGCGGTCCGTCGCCAAATAGCGCCTGCAAGAGCCTCCCCACCCGCGCGGCTGCACCAGTGCGCGCCACCACAATACCTGCAAGCGTAAAGAGCGGTAGCGCGGGCAGCGACGGATTGACGGTGATCTGATAGTGAGAAAGCGGAACTGACGCAAGCGGCAGCCCTTCCCCCGCCATCAGCACCACAGCGAGCGCACCGAGACAGGCAAAGATCGGCGCGCCTGCAAATAGCATGGCAACGATCATCGCTACCGCTACAACAGTTCCAATGGGGCTCGTGCCCTCAAAGGCCTCCGCGCCCAACCATCCGGCGCCGAGCAGTGCCAACGCAAGTGCCCAGCCGTGCGCGGACCGTCGCGACAGGCGCCTGCCCAGAAAGACCGAAATCAGCGCAAATCCCGCGGGTAGCGCAAACTGGATCGCCCAGACCGGAATGCCATAGGCGAGCCGAGTGCCTGCGTCCATCTCGGTCATGACGAAGGTCCAACTCGCCCGCGCAAGCACCGCGGCGGCGAACGCCGACCCGCTAAGCGCAACCGCACGTAGTACCCACAACATATCGACCGGCTGCCCCAGCCCCTGATCTGTTCGCTCGGGCAGATGCAGCACAGTGCTCAACTCGTTTCGGCGCGCAGCCGCTACCGCACCGGCCATCGCCATCAATAGCCCGAGATGCTGGACTACCACCGAGGCGTTATCAATGCCCTGACCCATCAGGGGCCGCGCAGCGATCTCCACTACCGGAATCGCCACCATCAGCGCGAGCGCGAGCGCGGCCAACCAGCCGAACAGGTCAGTCCGCGATTCCGATGATGCGAGGGTGCTCAACGCAGCCGGCCGCTCAACCGCCCCGGGTTGAACGGTATGCCTTAAGGTGCAAAAACACTTCATCGAAGGCGTCAGCAGGCACCAGCGTGCCGCGGAGCCTGGGATACAGGCCCTGGGCGAGGTCCTCCCACGCCTTGCGTTGCAAGTCTTCGGGCTGGTTAACGGTGAGTCCGCGCTTCTTCATAGCCTCGACCGCCTCGTCGACCTCAGCTCGGGCGCGGGTCCGCATGGCGATACCCGCTGATTCGCCCGCAGTGCGGAGCGATTCGCGAGCTGCCTCCGACATCGAGTCCCAAGCTTTTTGGGTCACCACCAGAGCGCCAACCATCGGGGCCCAATTGATCTCGAGCATATGCGATGCGGCAGAAAAAATTTGTGCGGCCAACGCGAAATATGGCGTCGACGGCACCACGCTGATCATGCCAGTTTGAATCGCCGCCAGCGCATCCCCCGTCTCAAGGGGAACCGGTGTATAGCCCAGGCTCTTCATGATGGACTGTTGCTCGGGCTCGGATCCCCAGGCGAAAAATCTCATCCGCTTGAAGTCATCCGGATGCACGGCTCGCTCGCGAGAGAAAAACCGAATCCAGCCCGCGTCGCCCCAGCCGAGTACCACAAAGCCACGCTCGCTGAATCGCCGTTCGATCGAGGGTCGCAGGCGCTCTCGGACATAGTCGATTTCCTCCCAGCTGCGAAAAAGCAGTGGCAAATTTTGCAACGCCGAGATGGTGGGTTCGATTTCACGCAGACCGACGACCGACATCAGCGCGCCCTGCAGCTGGCCAATCCGCATTCGCCGGACCATCTCAGCTTCACCGCCCTGCGACCCATCGGTGAACGCGGCAAAGCGTGCGTTACCGCCCTGAGCGGCCCGCCACGCCTCACCAAGCTTCATCAGTTCCTGGTGGTACACCGAGTTCCGCGGGACCACCGAGCCGATTCTCAGCTGCGCGGCGGGCTGTGCACTCGTCGTACCCGCAACGGTCAAGGTGTTCAAAGCGAGCACGCAGGCGTTGACGCTAAAGTAGCGGCGGGACGATGACATGGATTGATCTCTACAGGTCGGGAAAATCAGAAGCGGTCGTCGATCGTATCGAGCAGCCAGCGCGCCCGCTCGAGCATGATGCGGTTATCCGCTCCTGGGTTTTGGGTTGCGATCGTGATGGCCTCGCGCACGAGCCGGGTAAACTCATCGCGATCGCCAGCCGCAAGCGGCAGCGCTTCGGCGCGCGCAAGCGGAACCGCTGCCATGCGACCGCCCGATAGCCGCGCCGCTTCGTCAAACCAGCGTTGCGCGTCGCTCAAACGCCCGCCAGGTCGACCCGCTTCAAACGTACCCGCGAGCGAAGCCGCCGCGCCGTCACCCCAGGTCACACAGCAGGCGGTGAGCAGGCTGGTGAGGCGAACTGCAGCCGGGAGTTGCGCGATAGCTTCTGCATTACTTTTCGAGAGTGCGATCCGGGCCCCCCAAGCGGCTGCAGCCCAATAGGCGACACCCGCATGCCGCGGATCGAGCACCATGGGATCACCGCCAGGCAAAGGATTGGCAAGCCACCTTTCAAGGCCGGGGTAATGTTGCTCGAGCGCGCGCATGGCATGGCGCTCTGCCCGCGCGTATAAGCGAACGGCTCGCTGTCGCAGGCGGGTGGCAGCGGCCGAATCCCGCGATTCGATCCGATCCGCTTCAAAGGCAACAAATGCCCACGCGTAACGAACGAACCCGGCCGCGATCACTTCAGCCAGCCCCTCGTGATCGGGCGTTCGAGCAAGCACTGACTCGCCGAATTTCAGAAAAAATGGCGCGGCGTCCCGCACCAGCTCCAGATCGTCATCTTGATCTTCAGCCTGCGCGGTGAGCTGATCAGCCACCGCGCGCGCAAGCATGCGGTTAATCGAACAGCCGGCGATCTGCGCCGCGACAACGGTCACGAACAGCAGGATAAGCGTCAAACGGATGAGCGAACCGCACTCGACTTGAGCGCGACCAGGCCGACCGGGGGCGAGAGTCTGAAAGGGCATGGCGGATGTGTTGCCTCGATCTGCGCAAATTGCCCGCCAATTGTGACGCCCGCGTGACGGGCTCATGACGGGAACACCCGAAGGACTCAGGGTGCTCAACAAGGCAACCGCATGCCGACGCGATCATCGCCTGCGGCGCTCCTCGCCCGCTACCTTTCTCGCCTGTCCTCCGTCACGCCCATGTCATCACGCTATGCGCCAATCACGCTCTTTGCTGGAGTATCGATGGACGCCCGCTCAACTTCTCTTCTCTCGCCCGCCCGCCGCGACCTCCTGCTTGGAAGCGCTGGCGCCCTGGCCTTTGCGATGCCCACTGCCGCAGCACGCGCGGACTCGTCTAATCTCTTTGCGCTGGGTGTTGCCTCCGGCCAGCCTCGCCCGAACGGCATTGTGCTCTGGACTCGACTGATGGTCGAACCATCCCTTGGCCCCGTACGCGTGCGCTGGGAAGTCGCGGCCGATGAGGCGTTTCGAACGGTGGTGGCAAACGGAACCGAAATCGCTATCGCTCGCGACGGGTTCTGTGTTCATGCCGAACCATCCGGTCTGGAGTCCGGGCGGCCTTACTGGTATCGGTTCGACGCCCTGGGCATACTCAGCCCGACCGGGCGGACCCGTACCGCGCCAGCCGCGGGGGACTTGGCGCCGCTGCGTCTGGCGATCGCAAGCTGCCAGCGCTTTGACACCGGGCACTACGCGGCTTGGGCGAGCGTGGCTGAACGGCCACTCGATCTGGTGGTGTTCCTGGGCGACTACATCTACGAATACGCCACCCGCGCCGGCGCGGTCCGGGAGGTTGGGCCAAGCGTCGCGACCCTCGATGACTTCCGCGCACGCTACGCCGTGCATCGCAGCGATCCGGCCCTTCAGGCCGCCCACGCCGCGCATCCCTGGCTCGTCATCTGGGACGACCATGAGGTGGACAACGACTACGCGGGCATCACGGGGCAGAGCTTGCAACCGGACTTCGCGCGCTACCGCGCGGATGCGTACCAGGCCTGGTGGGAGCACATGCCAGTTCCAAAGGCCTGGCGCCCGCGCGATGGCGTGCTTCGAATCTATGATCGGTTTGATTGGGGACGCCTCGCGCGGATTCATCTGCTCGACACCCGGCAGTATCGCGATATCCAGGCTTGTCCTCGCCCGGGGCGCGCGGGATCGAATTCGGTCACGCTTGCCGATTGCCCGGCACTGTCAAACCCAAACCGATCGCTACTCGGCGAGCGACAGGAACGCTGGCTGGCAGCAGGGCTGGCCTCACATCATCGCTGGAACCTGATTGCTCAGAGCACCCTGATGGCGAAAGCGGCCTCTGGCCCCCCGGGTTCCGAGCGCCACTGGACCGACGGCTGGGACGGCTATCCCGCCGCGCGCAGGCGTCTGCTCGAGTCACTTACAGGACGTCCCGGCCCTCTGGTCCTGGGGGGCGATATTCATACCCATGTGGCTGCCGACCTGCGGCTTGATTTCGAAGACCCCGCGACACCGGTCGTGGCTAGCGAGTTCTGCTGCACATCGATCAGCAGTCTCGGACCGCCACAGTCAAGGGTGGACGCGAGTCGCGCGGCCAACCCTCATATCCGCTATGCGCGGTCGGACCGCAGGGGGTACATCGAGATCGCGATCAACAGCACCCTGACCCGCGCCGACCTGGTCACGGTGGATGACCCGATCGACCCGAAGAGCGCATGCCAGACCAGCGCCAGGTTTGTCGTCGATGCCGAGAGGCCGGGTGTGCAGCCCGCCTGACCCCGGCCGCGAGCCTGAGGCAGGTGAGCCGGAAACCTTCACACAATTTTCGCGCTATTGCCGATCGACGCAGTGAACGTCGTCTTGGTGATGTCGCTCACGAATACCCAATCAGCCTGTAACTCTGCCTTGGTGACGGTAAGCAGCAGATAGCCGCGTTGCGAGGCGTCCATCCAGCGAAGATCATCAACAACGCCGCGGAAGATCTGGGCGATTTGCGCAGGTGGAATCGTGAGGTAGGACTCGAGCCCTGGCGAACTCACACCCGGCGTCGCCAGTTCAACCCCGACCACGGTGTTGGCTGCAAGCCCGCCCTGTGCGGCAAGAAACCCTGCAGCGGTCACCTGAGCGTGCCAAGCGTTGTGCGTGTCGCCAGCAAGGCTCACCAGCTTGCGGTCCCGCCCTGCAAAGGCCTGCACGGCGGTATTCAGCAAGATTTCGCGCGCGACCGGGTAGCCATCCCATGCATCAAGGTTGTAGCCGAGCTTTGGGTTCTTGGTGGTGTCGAGCAGGTCGGTTTCCTGCTGCGTGAGCGGTTGATTGGCTGCCCGCTTGGCTTTCGCATTCAGATAAGCACTGATCGCGGCCTGCCCTGCAGCCTGCGCCGCCGCAGAGGTGTCGGTCGGGTTGAGCGCCTGAAGCACACTCACCGGAAATTCCATCCGAGCCATCAGCACCTGCTGCCCGAGGATCTGCCATTTCCCAGGTGAGGCTGCGAGCCGCCCCTGAAGCCAGGTGGACTGCGTACCACCCAGCATCTGGCGGGTAGCCGACGCCAGGGTCTGTTGCGCGGCGACTTGCGTGGCTGGATTGAGCAGTTCGGTAAACCCAACTTGTTTGTCGCGACCGATCAGACGCGTGTCCAGCATATGGAGCGAAGCGAGGTCACCGAAATCGAAGCTGCGATAGATGACCTCCTTTGAGGACCCTGTGCGGATCGGCATCCACTCATGGTAAGCCTGGAGCGCAGCCGCCCTGCGGGCCTGCCAGGTGCCCTCGCGGGCTGGATCGTGGTTCTCGGCGCCATCGCGCCACGCATCATTGGCAGTCTCGTGATCATCCCAGACCGCAATCATCGGCATCGCCGCGTGCATGACCTTCGCATCGGGATCCGACTTGTACTGCGCGTGACGCTTGCGGTAGTCCTCGAGCGTCAGCAGTTCATTGACGGGATCTGACTGCCGACCGAGTGCCGCGGCCTGCGCCGAGGCATAACCGTTGGACGCATACTCGTAAATGTAATCGCCAAGATGAAGCGCAACTTGCGCCCCGCGCGCGGCGGCATCCGAATAAGCGTGAAAGCGACCGGCTGGAAAATTGGAGCATGAGAACACGGCAAGCTTTATCTGGGCCACCCCAGCCTCAGGCAGCGTTCGCGTCCGCCCGACAGGCGAACGGAAAGTGTCTTGTCGGAAGCGATACCAGTATTCGGTGCCAGCGCGCAACCCGGTTGCGTCCACCTTGGCGGTGTAACCGGTTTCAGGCTCGGCGATGACCTTGCCCGAGGCGACAATCGACTGGAAGCCCGCGTCGGTTGCCACTTCCCAGGTGAGTGGGACGGGCACAAGCGATAGGTCAGAAGGCCGCGCGTGGGTCCAGAGAATGACCGCGGTCGCAAGCGGATCACCGCTTGCCACGCCGTATTCGAACTGCGGCACCCATCCGCTGTCCGACGCACAACCCGACAGGCTACCTCCGGCAGCCACGGTCGCGGTGACCGAGGCGACCTTGATCAGAAATTCACGGCGACTATTTTTCATTGCGACATGATTCATGGCATTGACCTCGTCTCGTCACAGTTCGGGAAAACCCATCTTCAATCCCGATTACAACGATTCGATGACACCCAGGTCACTAGCGCCTGATACAGGCGCGAATCGATGCGACAAAGTCCTGAAAGCCAGGTGTGCTCATCGACGGGTCCTTGGCCTGCTCATCGATACGCCGAAGTGCGACCGCATCTTTCCACCCTGGCGTCATTCGAAACGCGGCCACTTCGGTATCGGACATACGCCCGCCCTGTAATGCAAGACTCTCCACCGAATCCGACGACAAGCTTTCAAAATACCCAGGCTCGACTGAGCAGAGGTATCGCTTGGCCTGTACGTGTAACCGGATCGGCTCGGTCACCTCCTGACCAAACCAGGGCTCGAGCCAATCTGCGCCGAGGATCTCGTGGTGATCATCAACACCCTGGGACGCGGGGTGCTCTCCGAGGCTGTGGACCATATGGCCGATGTCGTGGAGGAGCGCAGCCACGACCATCGACTCACTCAGACCTGCCGTGAGCGCGAGAGACGCCGCCTGCAACGCGTGAGCGCGCTGATTGATGGACGCGAGCCCATAGCGCTTAGCTGCGCGAAACGCGAAGAGCGCCGTCAGCTCTTCGACGAACTGATCGTGAGACAACTTCATGAGGTGGCCCCAAGGCGGATGCCCATCGCGTTCAGTGCGTCGCCGACCGCCCCGACTGCACGCGCGATGTCCTGGACGGTGATGGCGCCGATACACCCGATTCTGAAAGTCTCGATTCTCGTGAGCTTTCCGGGATAGAGGATGAAGCCGGAGTCGCGCACCCGCCGATAAAGCTCAGGAAAGCTGTATGCCGGATGATCCGGCGCGAGGAAGGTCACGATGATAGGTGACTGAACATCGTCGGCGAGCAACGTCCTAAATCCGAGCTGGCGCATTCCACTGACCAGCTCCCCGCACTGCATCCGGTACCGCGTGCCCCGCGCGGGCTGACCGCCCTCTTCCACGAACTGGTCGATCGCGCTTCGAAGCGCAGCAACGACATGCGTGGGCGGCGTATACCGCCACTGACCAGTACGCTGCATGTAACCCCATTGATCATGGAGATCGAGCGCAAGTGAGTGACTGTTTCCAGAGGCAGCCGACAGGTTGGCTTTGCTTGCAATGACAAAGCCCATGCCCGGTACGCCCTCCAGGCACTTGCCTGAGGCTGCGATCAGCACATCAATCGGCGTTATCGACACGTCAATGGCCACCGCCGCAAAGGAACTCATCGCATCGACAACGAGCGTACGGCCGTGATTGGCCACCGTCCGCGCCACCTCATCCAGCGCATTGAGCACACCGGTTCCTGTCTCGCAGTGCACCAGTGCAACATGGGTGATGGCAGGGTCCGAGGAAAGTGCAGCGGCCACCCTGCTTACATCAAGCGGCTCATCTTCGCGGTGCTCGATGACGCGGACTTCACGCCCCAGAACCTCAAGGATCCGAATGATTCGGTCCGCATAGGCGCCATTGCTCGGAACCAGAACCTTACCGTTTCTCGGGACAAAGGTGCCGAGCGCCGCCTCAACCGCAAAGGTCCCGCTTCCCTGAAGCGGAACGCAGGCATGGGTCCCCTCGCCGCCGGCAATCGCAAGCAGGTCTCCACAGACGGAAGCAGTGAGGCGATTGAATTCACCGTCCCAGGAGCCCCAGTCGGACAGCATCGCGCTTCGCGTGCGCTCGCTGGTGGTGAGCGGGCCTGGCGTGAGAAGAATAGGCTGCATAGCGCGACTCATCGCTCAGGGAACGATCGCCGCGCGCAGGACACGACGCGATGCCGCATCACGCATCGCTCGGGTCGCCTGCTCCAGGGGGTAGCGCGCGTCGACCAGTTCAGAAAACGGGAAGCGCAAGCGGTTGGCGACTGCAAAATCGAGGGCCTCAATCAGGTGCCGCGGATGATAGTTATGGACCCCCCGGATCGACAGCATCTTTCGAACGATTTTATTAGCGTCTACGGTGATCATCGCACCGGGACTGACCATCCCGGCGAGAATAAAAGTGCCGCCGGTGCGGACCAGATCGAGACCGACCGCCACCGCTTCCGGAGCGCCGCACACTTCAATCACCGCATCAGGACCGGCGGGAAGGCAGTGTGCGGCAATCGCAGCCTGGAGCTCCGCTGTTTCGGTTGCTGCGTCCAGTGCGAGATCTACGCCAAAGCGCCCTGCAAGTTCGCGTCGCCCCGGGTGCGCGTCGAGTCCGACCACGAACCGCGCGCCGCGGGATTTTGCGAGCGCTGCGCCGTAGAGTCCGAGCAGGCCCAGCCCCTGAATCACCACGGTGCTGCCGAGTCGAATGTCGGCCGCCTCGGTCACCGCTACCATCGTGGCAACCCCGCAGTTGAGCGGTGCAGCCTCGGCGTCGCTCAGATCATCCGGTAGGCGTAGGATCCAGGACTTCGGCAGGATGTAGCAGTATTCGGCAAAGCCGCCATGGTGGTGCGGCGGAGTCGTGGCCGCCATGTGACCGTATTTTTCAACGCCGCGCGCTTTTTGCGGCATGTCGAGCACTTCGGAAAAATAGTCATCGGCGGGGATGAAGTACTCGCTCCAGGTCACGCGATCGCCTGGCTTAAGGGGCTCGCCCCGCATGTCGTGGGTCAAGCCCTCCCCGAGCGCGGCGATCGCGCCTACGATTTCATGCCCGGGCAGCGCCGGACAGGGGCTAGGGCGGTGCCCCTCGTAAGAGTGAATATCGGAGCGGCATATCGTTGACATGCTCACCCTAACCAGCGCCTCTCCAGCCGCAAGTGGCCGAAGCGGATAAGAAGCGATTTCAAACTCGGCGTTGGGCGCGCTGTAGCTCGCCAAGCGCGAGGCGGCCGGAATCGACATGATCACGCCGTCCCATTGATTGCGAAATCAAAAATCGCGTGGCTCTTGAGAGAACCGCGGGCAGCGCGCTCAAGATATTCCCGGTTGAGCGGACGGCTCAGAATGAACGGGACCCGCGCTTCGGCAACTGCACCATGGCTTCGGAGCCTGGCATCAGCCAGCTGCGACAGATCGTGATCGGCAACGCTTGCGCCAAGCACCGTACCAGCGTCGCCAACCACGACGACATCCGCCTCACGGTCTGCGGGCAACTCAAACCGGGCACAAGCCTGCGCTCGGGAAAGCGCCATCTCGACGCCCGGGATCGCTGCAGTCACATCCATCACAGACTGCGCCGAGACCGCCTCCGACCGGATCCATACGCGTACGAACCCACCGAGCGCGCCATGATGCCGAACGAACGCATCGGTGATCGGGCAGATCACGCGGGTGGCCCCGACGCCGAACGCGCGATCGAGCACATCCTGAAGGAAGACGACCTTTGGACTGCCGTCAGCGCGCGACTTATCGTTCATGCCGTGATCAGCGGTGAGAGCGAGGGTCACCCCCTGGTCTGCAAGCCGCCCGAACGCATCGTCAATGCGTCGATAGAACTCATTGGCGACTGGGTCGCCTGGCGCATGCTTGTGCTGAATGTAGTCGGTGAGGGACAGATACATGAGGTCAGGGCGCCTCTGCTGCATCAATCTGACGCCGGCCTCGAGCACGAAGACTGACAGATCCATGGAATACATATCGGGCTGCGCCATGCCCACCAGGTCCAGAACCCTGTCGATCCCGTTTTCCTCCAGCGTGCAGCGGTCTGCCAGCTCGGACGAAAAGCTAATGTTGCCGCGGGCGACGTCAAGATCCTTGCCGAGCTGCCTCCGAAGTTTGTCCTTCGCGGTGATCGAAACCACCTTCGCCCCAGCGTCCGCAAAGGTCGCGAGAATCGTTCGGCTTCTGAGGAGCTCAGGCCCCGTCATCACCACCGCTTCGTCGTGCTCGTTGAGATAAAAGTTTCCGGAAATTCCGTGGACCGACGCGGGCGCGCCGGTGATGAGCGACATGTTGTTGGGACAAGTGAAGCTCGGCACCGTGCCGTCTGCGACCTCGTAAAATCCGTCATCGATAAAGCGGCTGATGTTGGGAATGATGCCGTCACGGCGCGCCTGATCGATGTAGGCGGGGTCACCGCCGTCGATACAGACCACAACGACCGGCCGATCAGGCCAGCGATATCGGATTCCGTTCAGTTCGATAGACATGTTGTGAAGTGTGCCGCCCAAAGCTTTTTCCTCTGCCCGGTGTACGTCAAACTGCCCAGCGCCGAACGCTCGCTGAAGCAAGATCGATCAGGGTTACCGAGACAATGATGATCAGGAGAATGGCGGAAGTCTGCGCGTATTCGAATCCGCGGATCGCCTCATGCAGCACGACCCCGATTCCGCCAGCACCTACCATGCCAACCACCGATGCCGAGCGAACATTCGATTCAAAACGGTAAAGCGAGTAAGACACCCAGTGCGGCAATACCTGTGGAATCACGCCGTACAGAATTCCTTCGAGCGAATTCGCGCCCGTCGACCGAATCCCTTCCACTGGGCGCGGGTCGATCGCCTCCACCGCTTCAGCGAACAGTTTGGCCAACACGCCGGTGGTATGCACCCACAACGCCAGCACCCCAGCAAACGGACCGAGACCGACCGCGACAATGAAGAGCATCGCAAACACCATCTCGTTGATGGCGCGTGCAGCGTCCATCAGCCGGCGAACCGGTTGATAGATCCACACCGGCGAAATATTTTCAGCGCACAATAGACCTAGCGGTACCGCACACACCACGGCAAGGAAAGTTCCCCATACAGCGATATGCAACGTGATGATCATTTCCTGCAAATAGATCGGCCACTCATAGAAGTCAGGCGGGAAGAACTCCCGGCTGAACACCGCCATGTTCGCCGAATCTTCGATCAGCGCCATCGGGCGGATCTCCGCCCCTTGCCATGACCAGATCAGAAGCATCAGGAAAAGCCCCCAGCCGAGCTGGGTGAGCAGCCCGGAAGTGGGGGGCTTGAGCGGGATGCGGTCGAGCGATGCGCGGTTTGTCATGATCGAAAGCGGGCCGCCAGTCGGGTCACTTCTGCGCCGCGAGTGCCGCCAGCTGTGCGTCGATGTCGGCAAGCTTGGCCTTCTTGTCGGCCGCGGGCATGCGCTCATCGGACTCGATCCTGGTGCGGTCCTTGAACAACTCCAGCTGACGAATGGGAATCAGCTGAGCGTTGGTCGAAACCTTGAAGCCCGCAAGTCGATACATATTCTTCAGTATTTCCTTCTCGCGATCGTCACGACCGTAGCTCACGACGAAATCCTGAACTTTTTTCTTCACATCGACGGGGAGATCTTTGCGCCAGACCAGCGGATCGCGCGGGATCAGCGGGGAGGTCCAAAGAATCCGGATCTGCTCGAGTTTCTCGGGCGACTTCTCCTTCATCTTGTCGGTCATTTCGCTGTTGCTGGTCGCCAGATCCACCTGCTTGTTCAACACCGCAAGAAAATTTCCCTCGTGGTTCGACGAGCGCGTCACCCGGAAGTGAGTGCGCGGATCGAGCTTGTTGAGCGTGAATACGTAGTAGGTGGGAACCAGCGTGCCGGAGGTCGATGAGGGATCACCAATCCCGAACGAGTAGCTCTTGCCATTCTTAAGCACATCGTCGAGGCTCTTGATCGCCGAATCCCGATGGGTGATGAGATACGAGTAGTAGCCAGGCGTTCCGTCGAGATCAACAAACTGCGCGAACACCTCGCCGTTGGAGCGATCGACCGCTTCAATCGCAGATTTGTTGCCGTACCACGCGATCTGTACCTTATTGAAGCGTTGTGCTTCGATGATCCCGGCGTACTCCGTTGCATAGTAGCCATTGACCTTCATGCCGATCGCTTTGCTCATGTCGGTGAGGAATGGCTCCCACATCTGGCGAAGGGCGCCTGCCTTCTCGGTGGCGATGACGCCAAAGTTGATTTCCTTGAGTTCGGAAGCCTGCGATATGCAAGCCACAGACAGGGCAAACGCGCCGATTAGTGATTTGAGAGGGGTCTTCATGAATTCTCCGTTCGGTTTGCTTAATTGGGACATCAGGAACGAAACGCTGTTGCGAGAGGCTGCTGCTGAAATGACATCGCCGACACGCTGCCCGACCCAGGCGCAAACAGCTCCCAGGCGCTGCTGCCGTAAAGCGTCGCGAGCCTCTGCGGGGTGAGCGTCGAGGACGGCCCGTCGAAGACAACCTTCCCCGCGTTGAGCGCGATCGTTCGCTCGCAGTAGCGGATGGCAAAATCCACCTGGTGAAGTGACACCAAAACTGTGCAACCGTGCTGGCGATTCAAGGACTGGAGCAACTCCATCACTCGCCGGGACGACTCCGGGTCAAGCGAGGCGATTGGCTCGTCTGCGAGAATGAGCCGCGCGCCCTGAACCAAGCAGCGCGCAAGTGCCGCCCGCTGCTGCTGACCTCCCGACAGGGTACTGGCGCGACGCCAGGCGGTCTCCTCGATCCCCATTGCTGCGAGCGCTTCGATCGCCTGGCGACGTTGCTCAGGCGTAAAGCGCATCAGCAGGCTTCGCCACCACGGCGTGCGGTAAAGCTGCCCCACCAGAACGTTGGTGATCACCGGAAGCCTGTTCACCAGATTGAACTGCTGGAAGACGAACCCTACGCGACTCCGTATCGCGTTAGCGCTACCGACCAGTTTGCCGTCGACCTGCACCGGTGTTCCAAGGACTTCGACGTCACCGCCAGTTGCTGTTAGGAATCCCGGGATGTGCCTCAGGAGAGTCGATTTACCCGACCCGGACGCACCCAGAAGCGCCACCATCTCGCCTTCGCGGATGCGAATCGACACTCCGTCAAGCGCCAGGCAGCCTTCAAAAGACTTGCTGAGATTACGGGTCACGAGGGCGTCAGGCACGGAAGCCTCTGTGTCACAGGATTGCAATAAAGGAGATCTAGAAAGGCCGGCGAACAAGCGTTCGGGGCTTCATCAAGCGTTCTTCTGATTCCTGAATGGAGCATCGGGCACGGATATGACGGTTTGTTTACGGTGCCGCGTGATCCATGCGGTCAGTCCGGTCAGCGACGTTTCAACGGGGAACCATGAGAGTGTTCGACGAAGCAATGCGGATCAATGGCGAGCGCCGGCGACGCTCATCTGTCATCGAGGTGTTCGATCCATTCAGCGCACGCTGCATCGGAACGGTCCCCAGAGCCGAGCTCCAGGATGTTCGAGAGGCCATCGACGCTGCGGCCGCATATCGGCCGCGGCTCAGCCGCTATCAGCGATCGGAGATCCTGGGCCGAGCGGCAACCGAGGTCATTTCCAGGGCCCGGGAAATCGCCGAACTGATCACGCTTGAATCTGGCTTGAGTCTCAAGGACAGCCTGTACGAGGCGGGCCGGGTGCGCGACGTCCTGTTGTTTGGATCCCGCGCGGCGCTGACTGATGACGGCGAAATCTTCTCCTGCGACATCACGCCTCACGGCCGGGAGCGGCGGGTCTACACGCAGCGCAGCCCCCTCCTTGGGGTCATCACTGCGATCACGCCTTTTAACCACCCAATGAATCAGGTCGCGCACAAGGTGGTTCCTTCGATTGCAACCAACAACCGGCTCGTGCTGAAGCCATCAGAGAAAGTGCCGCTCTCAGCGCTTCTTTTTGCTGACATTCTTTATGAGGCGGGCCTGCCATCACCCATGTTCCAGGTGGTGACCGGCGATCCATCGGAGATCGCGCTCGAGCTCCTCACCCACCCATCGGTTGAACTGATCACCTTCACTGGCGGCGCCTCGGTCGGCAAACAGATCGCTCAGGTGGCGGGCTATCGCCGCATGGTGCTTGAGCTCGGCGGCAACGACCCGCTGATCGTGATGGACGATGCGGATCTCGATGAGGCAGCGACGCTCGCCGCTTCCGGGTCGTACAAAAATTCCGGCCAGCGTTGTACGGCGGTTAAGCGAATTCTTGCCCACGAGTCGATCGCTGAAGACTTCGTGAGCCGCCTGGTGGCTAAGACGCGTGGTTGGAGCTTTGGCAATCCCGGCGACCCATCAATCGAGATGGGGACGGTCATTAATGAGCGCGCCGCGATGCTCTTCGAATCGCGGGTCGACGCGGCTATCCACCAGGGCGCAAAGCTACTTGTCGGAAACGAACGCGAAGGTGCCCTGTACTCGCCGACTGTGCTTGACCATGTCCGACCCGAGATGGAGCTGGTTCGTGAGGAAACGTTCGGCCCGGTCTCGCCGGTGATCCGCTTCAGCGATCTCGACGAGGCGATCAGGATTGCGAATGGAACCGCGTTCGGGTTGTCGTCGTCGGTATGCACGAACCGACTGGATGTCATCACCAGGCTCGTCAACGAATTGCACGTTGGCACGATCAATGTCCGAGAGGTTCCCGGCTTTCGTCTCGAACTCACCCCCTTTGGCGGCATCAAGGACTCCGGTCTGGGCTACAAGGAGGGCGTGCTCGAGGCGATGAAGAGTTTCACCACGATCAAGACCTACTCGCTGCCGTGGCCGACCTGATGCGCTGGAGGCAATTCTGAATTTCAGTGGCGACGCACGCGCCTACCTGGAGGGCATCCTTGCCCGTGCGCAGCAACGCCCACCCGATTCCTGGGTCTCGTGGTGGTTGGACGGCTGCCCGTTTGCCGTGGGCATGCTGCCGGTGGAACGGATCGAACGACTGGCCGCCGCATTGCCCGATCGAGCCCCCCTTTTAAAGGTGGGCGAGCACTATCGGTGGCGCGCGGCCCACCTGTCTGCGAGCGAGCGAAGCGCATTGCTGCAATCGATTGCTGAGGAGCTTCGCGACCAGGGACTGATCACCGGCTGGCGGGGCGAGGCGTTTTCATGCTGGGGCCATCGGGAGGATCGCTGGCCTTATGCACAACCAGAGCTGTTCCGGCTCGAGCGGGCCGCCTTTCGATACTTCGGCCTGCGCAGTCACGCGGTTCATGTACACGGCCTTACTCGCGATGGCCAGATGTGGTGCGGACGGCGCGCCCTCAGTAAGGCGACCGACCCAGGCTGCCTGGACAACCTGGCAGCAGGTGGCATTCCGGCGGGAGAGGATGCGGAGCAATGCGCTGCCAGGGAGATATTCGAAGAGGCGGGCCTCACACGCTTGCCCTCAGATCTGATCGGTCCGAGGCGGGAGGTCCTCACCGAAAGACAGGTGCCCGAGGGTTGGCATACCGAACGCCTGTTTGTATTTTCCCTCGAGATCGGACCCGACGAACGCCCCGCCAATCAGGATGGGGAAGTGAGTGGGTTTCATGCGTTTAGGGCGGCAGAGGTGATCGACCTGATTCAGGCCAGATCGTTTACCGAGGACGCCGCATGTGCCATCGCAGCGACTTTTTGCCGCTAGCGTCGTGGGGCATGTTCATCAATTGGAGACCTAACCCGTCATCAATTCTTCATACAGCCCTCCGACACTCGGGTCGACACATGCTCATTTCAGCCAGGAGGGCTTCATGAAGCGCAGAACGTTTGTTAATGCTGCGGGCGCAGCAGTTGTCGTCGGGCCGGCCCTGCCCGCGCGGGCACAGGCCTCCCGCGCCATTTGCTACAACTGCCCGCCTGAGTGGGCTGACTGGGGCGGCATGCTAAAGCTGGTCGGGCAGTCGACCGGCATCGTAGTTCCTCCCGACAACAAAAATTCCGGCCAGTCGCTGGCTGCGCTCATTGCAGAGCGTGCCAAGCCGGTGGCAGATGTGGTTTACCTCGGCGGTCAGGTGGGTCCACAGGCCCGCGCCGCCGACGTGCTGGCCCCCTACAAGCCGGCGCGTTGGGATCAGATTCCAGCTGGAATGAAGGACCCCGATGGTTACTGGTTCACGATCCACTCGGGAACACTCGGGCTGTTCGTGAACCGGGCAGCGCTTCGCGGCAAGCCAGTGCCTGCGAGCTGGGCCGATCTGCTGAAGCCCGACTACCGTGGTCTGGTTGGATACCTCAACCCCGCCAGCGCCGCGGTCGGACAGGTTGGCGTGATCGCTGTGAACCTTGCGCTGGGTGGCGACTACGAGAACCTTGGACCTGGGATTGATTTCTTCCGGCGTCTGCAGGCGAACCAACCGGTTGTCCCGACCCAGACCTCCTACGCCCGTGTTCTGTCTGGCGAGATTCCCATCCTTCTCGACTATGACTTCAACGCCTATCGCGGCAAATACGCTGACAAAGCGCCCGTCGAGTTTGTGATCCCCCGCGAGGGAACCCAGCAGCTGCCCTACGTGATGGGGCTTGTTGCACGCGGACCCAATCCCGACAATGCGCGCAAGGTGCTTGATTTCGTTTTGAGCGACCAGGGACAGCGTCACTGGGCGGGCGCCTATCTGAGGCCGGTCCTGGCGTCGGCGATGAGCGATGAGGTGCGATCGCGTTTTCTGCCCGATGCCGACTATGCGCGCGCACGTCCGCTGGATGTGTTCAAGCTCGCAGCCGCGTCGCGTACGATCGCAGACCGCTATCAGAAGGAAATTGGCTGAATCGCGCGAGCCTGAATCGCGCGAGGACGCCAATGCGGACACCGTCCGGCGGTATCCGGGTTCGCATGCCACCCGGCTGGATCGAAGCGCCGCTACTGCTCCTGCCGGTAGCGGTGATCTTTTGCGCGTTCTTCCTGATTCCGATGGCTCGCCTGGTACTGATCGGGGGGTCGGGGCCGCTCGGCTGGGGGGCTTACGGCGCCGCACTGACCGACACCCGGTATCTGACGAGTCTTGGTTCTACCATCATGCTTGCCGCCGCCACCACACTGGTCACCCTGATTTTTTCGACCGTGAGTGGCGTATTTCTGACCCGTCATGGCTTTCGAGGGCGAGCCCTTTTGGTCTCGATGCTGACCTTGCCCCTCGCTTTCCCCGGTGTGGTGATCGGCTTCATGGTGATCATGCTGGGCGGCAGGCAGGGGCTGATACCGCTGATGACCGACGCCTTGTTTGGTGAACGCTGGGTGTTCGCCTATTCAATGACAGGTCTATTTTTCGGCTATCTCTATTTTTCGATTCCTCGCACCATCCTCACGATCATGGCAAGCGCGGAGAAGCTAGACCCACGAATCGAGGAAGCAGCCCGGTCGCTGGGTGCTGGTCCGATACGGGTCGCCCTCGATGTGATTGTGCCGGCGCTCAAGCCAGCGCTTGTTGCCGCGGGCGCCATCTGCTTTGCCACCGCGATGGGCGCCTTCGGTACCGCCTTCACGCTCGCCACTCGTATCAACGTGCTACCGATGGTGATCTACACAGAGTTCACCCTGCAGGCCAACATCGCTATGGCTGCGGCGCTGTCGTTCGTCCTTGGCGCGATCACCTGGGCCGCGCTTGCGCTCGCCCGAAGCGTCTCGGGCACCAGCGTTGCCGCGGCGGGCTGAAGCCATGTCGCAGACACCTCCTGACAGGGGAATCACAAGGGGGCCTGGGCGGGGTATCACGTTCTGGCTGCAGCTCTCGATCACGGTGCTTCTTTGTGTGTTCCTGATCCTCCCGGTCATGATGTCGCTTCTTGCCGGGGTCACCTCCAACTATTTTGAGGGCTGGTCGAGCGGGCTCACCATGACCTGGCTGATCAAGGTTCTCGCTGAATACCATCCCTCCATCACGTTATCCCTACAGATTGCCTTCGCCTGCCTCGCCTGCAATCTGCTGATTGGGATACCGGCCGCCTACGCGCTCTTCCGCAGTCCATCGCGTGCAAGTCGCGTCGTCGAGGAGCTGCTGGTCATGCCGATCGCAGTACCAGGACTCGCTACCGCACTCGCACTCATCGTGACGTTCGGCGGCTGGGGCGAGTGGCGGCAGAGCTGGCTCTTCATCCTGATCGGGCATGTTCTGTTCACGCTACCCTTCATGGTCCGGAGCGTTCTTGCCGTGATGAGCTCCATCGATCTTACCGCGCTCGAAGAGGCCGCCCGCAGCCTGGGCGCGAGCTTCTGGCAGCGAATGGTTCACGTCGTCCTGCCCAATAGCGCAGGCGGTATCGTCGCCGGCTCCCTGATGGTGCTGACGCTATCGCTCGGTGAATTCAACATGACCCTTCTTCTACATACCCCGCTCACGAAGACGCTGCCAATCGGCCTCGCCGATGCCTATGCATCGCTTCGCATCGAGGTTGGAAGTGCCTACACCGTGATTTTCTTCATGCTGATCACTCCGCTGCTGATCGCGCTTCAGCGGGTCAACGGGAGGTCCCGATGACCGCCACCGGAATCTCGCTCCGCCTCGCGGACTGTGCCCGCACGTTTCCCGACGGCACCCGCGCGCTCAAGGGCTGCGATCTCGTCATCAAGTCGGGTGAAACCATCGCCCTGCTCGGTCCCTCGGGCTGCGGCAAAACGACGCTACTTAGACTTATCGCAGGCCTGGATTTTCCTGATCCGGGCGGGCGGGTCTTGTTTGATGAGCACGATGTCACCCTGGTCCCCGTTGAGAAGCGCGGCGTTGGAATGGTGTTCCAGAGCTACGCCCTGTTTCCGAATATGGATGTGGCACAGAACGTTGCCTACGGACTCAAGGTGAGACGGGTTCCTGGTGCGGAGTGTGACCGAAGGGTTGCCGACATGCTGGCCATGATGCGGATCGAGGATCTGCGACACCGGCGAATCGACCAGCTCTCTGGCGGACAGCGCCAGCGCGTCGCGCTCGCGCGTGCAATCGCGGCCCGGCCTAAGGTGCTGCTACTCGATGAACCGCTCACGGCGCTTGATGCCCGGCTTCGAGATGACCTTCGCCTTGAGATTGATCAGTTGCTTCGGGGCCTTGGAATTACCGCGGTGTATGTCACGCACGACCAGACCGAAGCGATGGCGCTCGCCGACCGTGTGGTGGTCATGAACCAGGGTCATATCGAACAGATCGGAACGCCGAGACAGATCTACGAGACGCCCGCAACGGCGTTTGTCACCGACTTTATTGGCACGATGAACAAGCTGACAGGGGATGTCTCTGCGGGGTTCCTGACGGTCGGCTCAAGCCGTATCGCAGTCGATGCACCGGATGGCCCGGTTGCCCTCCTCTTCAGGCCGGAGGACCTCCAGCTATCGACTGAGGCGGATGCGCATTTCATCGCGACGGTCACAAGCTGCTTTTATTTCGGCGACCATCTTCGCCTCACGCTCATTGCCTGCCCTGAGCAGACGCTCACCGCCCGGATCGCACCCCGCGAACAGATTGCCGTTGGTCAGCGGGTCGGCTGCGTGATCACCGCTAGCCAGATCCAGCCCGACTTCGCGCGCGCACCGGGCATCTAACACGAGAGATACACTATGCTCATCTGTCAGATCAGCGACCTGCATATTCGACGCGAGGGGAGCCTCGCTTACGGCATCGTAGACACGGCAGTGATGCTCGCGCGCTGTGTGCGCCAGATTCTTGACCTTCCCCAACGTCCGGCGGCGGTGATCGCCACTGGCGATCTGGTCGACTTTGGACGTCCCGAGGAGTACCGTCGGCTTCGCACCCTGCTGGAGCCCCTACCTATGCCGGTCTATCTGTTGCCCGGAAATCATGACGACCGGCAGGAGTTGCGGCGGGCCTTTCCGGGACATCACTATATGGATCAATGCGCCGATCACATCCAGTTTGTGATCGACACGCTACCGGTCCAGATCATTGCGCTGGATACCGTTGTGCCTGGGGAAAGCGGTGGCACCCTCTGCAGCGATCGGCTTGATTGGCTAGATCGCAGCCTATCCAAGACACCCCAACGGCCTACGATCATTGCAATGCATCACCCGCCGTTTCTGACCGGTATCGGACATATGGACCGCATCGGCTTTGCCGACCGCGAGGCGCTTGCTCGGGTGATTGCGCGACACCCACAGGTCGAGCGCATCGTCTGCGGCCACCTGCATCGCTCGATAACAACCCGCTTTGCCGGTACGGTTGCGAGCACCTGTCCTAGCCCCGCTCATCAGGTGGCGCTTGATATCGACAGCGAGGCCGACGACTGCTTTGTCATGGAGCCGCCGGGCTTTCACCTCCACTGGTGGAGCAGCGGTCGGCTGGTCTCGCACGTCGCGGTGATCGGCGATTATCCCGGCCCGTATCCCTTCCGAAAGAAGGGCGAGCTGATTGACGGTTAAGTCAGGCTGCGAGGGCCTCGGCGGCACCTGTTCTTGCCGCCGCTTCAAAGCGGCGCGCGAACCGGGTTGAGATCGATTCAATGTCAAGCAGCATCAAAAAGTCGGCAGTATTGAAATCCGTATCTACCGCGGGCAAGCCGCAGATCCTGGCGCCGATACGCAAATAGCCACGAATCAGCGTCGGCGTCCGCGCGGGTTCTCCAGTGGCAAGTCGGTGCACGTCAAGCCCGACACGTGGCTGAACACGCAGCGCGGGCTCCACCATGTTCGGTCTCATCGTGTTGTAGAGATTGGCTGCATAGACGCCGCCATCAGTCATCGGCACCGAGGCACAGCCCATCAGGTACGACAACCCGCGCTCGCGTGCGTAGTCGATCAGCGCAGACCACATGAGTGCGAGGACCGCGCTTCCCCGCCATGCGGGATCGACACAGGACCGGCCAATCTCGGCCGCCCGGGGCCTGAGCACTTGAAGCGGACTCAGGTCGAATTCGCGCTCCGAATAGCAAGCACCCAGTCGAGCGGCGCCCTCAGGCGTGAGGATCCTGTAGGTACCGATCACGCGCCCTTCCTCAGCCTCGAACGCGAGCAGGTGGTCGCAATGATCATCGAACACATCCCAGTCGATCCCGGGTCTTCCGCTCTCGAGCCGGGCGCCCATCTCATCGGAGAATACCCGCCACCGCAGGCGCTGCGCCGCCTCGACCTCCGACCAGCTGCGGGCCAGCCGCACGTAGAAGCGACGTCCCGCAGTCAGATCAGCGGAACGGTTCACGTCAATTCCTCGATCGATACGAATCAGCATTGCGAACCTCCGGTCAACCCGCGAGATCGTCGCGTTTCAACATTGCAGCAATGTGTCTGAATCGTTGCGAAATTATTTCGGTCTGCGCTGGTCTTCGATTCGTCATCGCACAACGTGATACTCGCTCACCTGATCAACGCGACCCCATAGACCGTCATGAGCGTCTGCCCCATCACTGAATTGCGTTCCATCTTTTTTGAACGGGGCGAGCTCCGATATTCGGATGCCGCCCGACACGTCGAACACGCGCTCCATTGCGCAACACTCGCTGAGCGCGAGGGGTCACCTGCGTGGCTGGTGACTGCAGCCCTCACGCATGATATTGGCCATCTGCTGACGTCCACTGCGGACATAGAGGAAGGGCAGGCCGAGGACGATCATCATCATGAAATCGGCGCGCGCTGGCTTGACGCACGCTTCGATCCGCGCGTTGCGCGGTTGGCCGCGGCGCACGTCGACGCAAAGCGATATCTGTGCACGACCGAGCCAGGCTATATGCGCGCACTTCCCGTGCCGTGTCTGCGCTCGCTCGCGTTGCAAGGCGGTCCGATGTCTTCGGCCGAGGTCGAGAGGTTTGACGCAGACCCCATCGCAAGGGACGCACTGCGGCTTTGCCGGTGGGACGATCGGTCCCGACGAGGGAGTGCCCACAGCACTCGCCTGGAGCACTTCCTGAGTATCGCCCGCCTCGCAACCCGACCGGCGCTACGCGGCTGGTCTTGAGTCGAAGATCCTTGGTGCTGTTCCCGCACGCCGCTGATCGAGCGGCAGCGACTCAGACTGGCCGGGTTTCCGAGGCGCGCAACCGCGTGACGCCAGAGGACACCTGCACCGGGCGCTCGCCTTCGATCAGCGCCTGAACGATGGCCTCGAATTGGGAAGCGATTGCTGGCCAATCAAGATGGGAGACAGCTTCGCGAGCACCTCGCCCCATGGCTCGACGTCTCTGAGCGTCGGCGGCGAGCGCGCGCGCCGAGTTGATGAAGCTTCGCGCGTCCTCCGGATCACTCAGCCATCCAGTGACGCCGCTTTCAATCAGCTCTGCCGCCGCGGCATGACGAAACGCAACCGTCGCCAGTCCGCTTGCCATCGATTCAGTCACGACATTGCCGAAGGTCTCTGACAGGCTGGGAAAAAGAAACACGTCGGCACTGGCGTAGTAACGCGCAAGTTCGGGCCCGGTCTGTCGCCCGGCAAATATCGCAGCCGGACAAGCCGTGGCAAGCGTCTCGCGCAGCGGGCCATCGCCGACGAACACAAGTTTCGTATCGGGTGCAAGATCGCGCATCGCACTGAAGGCCTCAAGCGCAAGTTCCAGATTCTTCTCAGCGGCGAGCCGCCCCACGCAGAGCGCAACCGGCGTATCGGGATTGGCGCCCCAGCCCGCGCGAAGCGAATCGCAGCGCCGGACGGGATCGAACTGGCGCGCATCGACTCCGCGGCCGAGTACCCGCAGCTTCCGGAAGCCTCGGTTACCAAGCTCCTGCTTGAGTGCGGACGTCGGTACCGTCGTCAGATCGGTCCGGTTATGAAACGCCCGCAGATACGCGCCCACTGGCGCGGCGAGCCAGGCAAGTCCGTAGTGTGTCGAGTACTGATCGAACTGCGTTCTGAAATCGGATGAGACCGGGATGCCCAGTCGCCGTGCCGCCCGCAGCGCCGACCAGCCAAGCGGGCCCTCGGTCGCAATATGAACAAGATCGGGTCGCTCTGACCGCCAGCGTCGGACGAGCAGCCGACCGGCTGGCAACCCCATCATCAGTTCTGGATAGAACGGAATCGGCACACCCTTGAGCTCAGTGACACGGAGTCGTGATGGATCCACCGCTGAGCACTCCGAGGGACTTGCCGGATCGCGCGGGCGAAGGCGATACAGGTCAATATCGTGCCCACGTTCGAGGAGTCCGCCAATGAGTCTGGACAGACTCATCGCGACACCGTTGATATCCGGCGGGTAGGTTTCGGTGACCACCGCGAGGCGAATCGGCTTCAACGCGCGCATCGGCTACTCCTGTGCTTGTCTGGTGACCCGTTTCGCTCGTGAGGCTAGCCCTGCGATGCAACAAATCGATGACAGCGTACGCGTGAGCCGCCGATGGTCACGCAGTCTTCACAAACCGGGCTCAAAGTGTTTGCGTGAAGCAACAATCGTCTGATGACAGGAGACCCGATGAACGCCTTCTTTGATGAACTCAACCGGCAGCGCTGGGATGATCACCGGTTCTATCACCACTGCCGCATCAACCAGTCGCTGCATCTCTTTAGCGCCTGTTGCTTTGTGATCGCCTATCTGTTGCTGCCGTTTGAGCCTGCGTGGTCCGCAATCATCGCCTGGTGCCTATCGATGACCAGCCGGCAGGCAGGCCACTTTTTCTTTGAGCCGCGCGGCTTTGACGAAGTCAATCAGGTGACCGACGAATACAAGGAGGCCGTCAAGGTCGGCTACAACATTCGCCGCAAGATTGTGCTGATGTCGATCTGGGTGGCCTGCCCGGTTGCACTGATCATCAACCCTTCGCTGGGCGGACTGATCGAGCCTGCGGCAAGCTTCGCGGAGACGATTCACGACACTGGTATCGCCTGGCTTTCGCTAGGCGCTGCAGGTCTGGTTTTCCGGGTAATTCAGCTAAGCCTCCAACAATCGCCACTGGTCGGATTAGCCTGGGGTACAAAGATCCTCACCGATCCGTTTCATGACATCGCGCTCTACCATCGTGCGCCGCTTGCGCTTCTGCGCGGCGAGCGTTACGACCCGATGCACGATGTGACGCAGCGCTAACCCAGAGGTGCGCCACCCGCTCGGTGGCGCATCTGCTCGCGCATGGCCTTACGCTTTTTCGCGCCGCATCACACCGCGCCGCAGCACTTCCGAGAAAATCGACTTGCGAATCGCACGGTTGGTCGTTTCAGGGCCCTGCCACCAACCATCCGCCTGCATCCGCTTGCAGGCCGCTACAAATCGATCGCACACCTCATTGAAGTCGGCTTCGGTGAAGTCGAGACTGAAAATCAGGCGACCACTTCCCACCCAGCTGAGAGCCAGCCCTTCGGAGCGCAGGTAAAACTGCAGCATCCAGTTATAGCGCGAGGGAGTGGTGTAGGTGATGGTCCAGACGGTCGACAGATTGGCGACTCGCACCGGCAGCGCCTGTTCGTCGAGCCTGCGATTGAGATGCGCAGCCCGGCCGTTCCAGCGGTCATCGAGGTTGGCATAGAGCGCACGGATCGGCTGCGTCTGGAGCGCATCGAGAAACGCCTTCATACTGCCCATGACGTAGGGGTGGGCGTTGAAGGTGCCACGTGCAAAGCAGATGTCGGCAGGCCGGTCATCCCGGAATCGCTTCATCAGCGCCGCTCGCCCGCACACGACGCCAACAGGCAAGCCACCCCCCAGCGTTTTTCCGTAGGTGACCATGTCGGCACGAACGCCGAAATATTCCTGCGCGCCGCCCGGAGCCAGACGGAAGCCCAGAAACACCTCATCAAAAATCAGGACAATGCCGCGCTCGCTGCACACTTCCCGCAACTGCTCGAGCCAGCGGGTGTAGGCGGCGCGATCAAAGCCCGCGCGTCTGCCGCTGTCGACCAGCGACGAATCGCCCGGGGCCGGCGAATTGGGATGGAGCGCCTGAAGCGGATTGACCAGCACACAGGCAATATCGCGACGCGACCTGAGCACCTCGAGGGTGCGGGCATCCATGTCGCGCAACGTATACGTGTCCCGGGGCGGAACCGGATTACCGGGTCCGGGTTGAACATCCTCCCACCAGCCGTGGTAGGCGCCGCAGAAGCGAACCAGATGCGAGCGACCGGTGTGATAGCGGGCAAGCCGCACGGCCTGCATCACTGCCTCGGTGCCACTCATGTGAAACGACACCTCATCCAGGCCAGAGATCTCGCGCAGTCGCGCCGCGTTCTCAAGCACGCAGGGATGATACGACCCCAGTACGCAGCCAAGGCCGCGCACACTCGCCACGCCCGCCTCGATCGTCGCCTTGTAGAAGTCGTTACCCAGCAAATTGACGCCATACGAGCCCGTGAGGTCAATCAACGGATTTCCATCGAGATCAATCAGATGAATGCCCTCGCTGCGATCTACGAAACTGCTGGTTCGCAGGGTTGCGGCCACCCGCTCCGAGAACTGGAAGGGAACGCGGTAACGAGAGATGAACTGAAGGTCCGAGATCAGTTCGCGCGCGGCCCGCGTCATGGCAATGCCATCGGCATAGCGCGCACTGAACTCTGCCGCGAGGTTCTTGAACGCGGCCTCCCGTCTGGCGGCCACCTCTGGGCCCGCACCGTCACAGGAGAAAAATTCGGTGTCGTCGTACCGGTAGCCCGGGAGCAGCTTTGCAATCCGCCGCGCAATGCGGGCATGGCCCGCCAGCGAGCGATGTTTGGCGCGCGACAGCTGCAGTCTGCGCCACGCAGCAGGCGCGGCCGCTGCCGCAACACCTGCGGCGAGCGCAGAAAGTACAAAGGTCTCTTGCATGGGGTCAGGCCTCGGCTTGGCTCTGTTCAGAGCGGAATTCCACCGTTTTAGCGCGCGCGCTTGACAATCCGATGAAGGCCCCACGATGCGAAACCCGCTCTCTTACCCGTCGATCAACTTTGCGCTCACCAACCGACTGCCCAGGGCGCTCTGCACGATCGCCTTCGGCCGACTGAGCCGTATTCGCAGTCGGTGGCTGGCGGCAGCCCTGATTGCGGTCTGGAAGCGTTTCTCCGACCTCGACCTGTCGGACTCGCTGCGCAGTGACTTCGACAGTCTCCATGCCTGCTTTACCCGCGAGCTTCGGCCGGGTGCGCGTTCCATCAGCCAGGAAGCGGGCACGCTCTCGAGTCCGTGTGATGCCATCATCGGCGCGCACGGCGTGGTGAACGACATGGCGATGCTGCAGGCGAAGGGCATGCCCTACCGCCTCGATGAACTGCTGGGAAGCGCCGCGAGCGCCGAACAGTACCGCGGCGCGACCTACGTGACGCTCAGACTGACCGCGCAGATGTATCACCGCTTTCACAGTCCGGCCGACTGCGAGATCGGCCAGGTCGATTATGTGAGCGGTGACTGCTGGAACGTAAACCCCCCTGCGCTCGCGCGGGTGTCGCGATTGTTCTGCAGAAATGAGCGGGCGGTTGTTCACTGCCGGCTTACAGATACCGGCGAGCCGGTTGCGCTGGTAGCCGTCGCCGCGATTCTGGTTGCAAGCATCCGGCTCCGCTTTGCCGATGTGCTGCTCCACCTGCGCTACCGGGGTACCAACCCGATCATCTGTAACCACCAGGCCCACCGGGGTGAGGAACTTGGCTGGTTTGAGCACGGGTCGACCATCATCGTCCTCGCCCCACCGGGCTGGCAGCTTGCCGCGCCGCACGGCAGCGGCACCCAGATCCGGATGGGTGAGGTGTTGCTAAAGGCGCCTGGGCGCTAGTCGGCCGAACTGAGCACCGGCGCTTCGTCGAGGAGCGGCCGGTTGGTTGTCGCGGGCTGAGCGCCAAGCCGGTCGGACCAGTCAACGATTTCCAACCGGCCGTCATGGTGTTCGACCAGCGCCGTCAGGCTCTCCACCCAGTCACCGTCATTGCAGTAGAGCACGCCGCCGATATCTCGAATCTCGGCCTGGTGAATATGGCCGCAGACCACGCCGTCAAGGCCGCGGCGGCGTACCTCGCGAGCCACCGCTTCCTCGAACGCGCACACGTAGCTCACCGCCCGTTTCACTTTGAGCTTGAGATAACGTGACAGGCTCCAGTAGGGCATTCCGAGTCGGGCCCGAAACCGATTGAGGTGCCGGTTGAATCGCAGCGTGGTTTCGTAGGCGATGTCGCCCGCGACCGCCAGCCAGCGCGCGCACTGGATCACGCCATCGAACAGATCGCCGTGCGTGACCCAGAGACGACGTCCGTCAACCGTGGTGTGTACGCAGTCTTCATGAACATCGACGCCACCGAAGTTGTGTTCGACATAGCGGCGAGCGAATTCGTCGTGATTACCTGGGACGAACACCACGCGGGTGCCTTTGCGGGCCTTGCGCAGGATTTTTTGGACGACATCGTTATGCGCCTGCGGCCAGTACCACGATCGACGCAACTGCCAGCCATCAATGATGTCGCCAACCAGATACAGTGTGCGACACTCGTACTGCCGTAAAAAATCGAGTAGCGGACCCGCCTGACAGCCAGGCGTACCAAGGTGAAGGTCGGAGATCCAAACAGTCCTGACCGAGGTGGTGACCTCCGGATCGGGGATAGGGACAAGACCAGGGCTCATATCCATGGGCCCTGATGGTGGAGGAGCCACATGACCGGTTTGTTAAGGACGAGTGACAGCGACGTGACAGAGGTTGAGCTCAAGCTGCAGCTCGATGAATCCGGGGCCAGTGCAGTCCACGATTGGGTTGTCTCGCGCGGCGGGCGTCGCGAACGGCTTCGCGCGCGCTACTTCGATACCGCCGGGCGTAGCCTCGCTGCCTCGGGCATGGCGCTGCGCCTGCGATATGAGCGGGGGCGCTGGGTGCAGACACTCAAGGCAGCCCTGCCTGGCGCGATCAGCCGGTTTGAGCACGAAGTCATGGTTCAGCGTGGGCAGCCCGACACGCCTCCGTCGCTCGACCCTGCGCGTCACCAGGGCACCGAAGCAGCGCCACTCCTCATGCGCGCGCTTGAGCGCGCGGGCCCCGAAGGTCTGATCAATCATTTCGAAACCGATATCCGCCGCACCGCGGTACGGTTTCGGAGCCGGCGTGGCGAGGTCGAAGTGTGCTTCGACGCAGGCCTCATCGCCGCACCGGGCCGTCAACCGCTCGCGGTCTGCGAAATTGAGGTCGAACTCGTCAAGGGCTCACCGCTTGCCGTCACCGACGTTGCGCGTCAGGTCATTCGTGGTCACCCGTGCTGGGTCGATCCTGCCACCAAAGCAGAACGCGGCCATCGACTCTCCGCAGGCCGCGGGCAGTCCGGCGCAGCTAAGGCCAGGTGGGTCAGCATTGACCCCCAGGATGATGCCGTGGCAGCCGCCCGGCTGGTTACGCATGAATGCCGGCGACAATTGCTCGCCAACCTTGCGAGCATCGCCTCGGGCGCAAGCGAAGACCCCGAACACGTCCACCAGGCTCGGGTAGCCATCCGCCGGCTGCGAACCGCCATCCGGCTTTTCGACGCCGCCCCCCTGCGCAACCTCGATGCCCCGGCGAGAGCGCTCGCCCAAGCGCTCGGGCTGACTCGCGAACGTGATGTGCTGCTCGAGTCCGTGGCGCCCGCCCTCGCCCAGGCAGGGGCCCCCACGACCGATCTGGCCACACTTGCCAACGCCGCCGATGCCAGGAACGTGGTCCGTCACCGCGACAACCAATTTTTCGTGGTCGACCTGCTCGCAGGCGAACTGGTCATGGCAAGGTCGGTAGCGCCGGTCGTCGCGCCGGCCGGCCCGCAGCTGATCGCCCGGCTGTCCCGGTGGCATCATCAGGTGCGGCGCGATGCACGACTGTTTTCGACGCTCGATGACGACCTGCGGCACCGGCTGCGCAGGCGTATGAAGCGGCTTCGCTACGGCATCGAGTTCTGCCGAGCCCTGTGCTCAAACAAACGGTACCGGCGCTTCCTGCAAAGCCTGTCCGAAGCACAGGAGGCACTCGGGCGTTACAACGACCTTATCGAGGCACTCGCGAGCTACCGGGCCCAGATCGACGCTGATCCTCGCGCCTGGTTCGCCGTTGGCTGGCTCACCGCCGAGGCCAAGGCGCAGTCGTTGCGTTGCGAGACCGCGCTCGCCGCACTTCGCCAATCGAAAGCGCCTTGGAAGCGTCGCTTCCTTGCTCCACCGCCTGTCATAACGCCCCCAGCCGAGGCGGCCGATGACCCTGCTGCGCTTACTCAGACGGCCACGCCGGCGACATCAGCGGGCGCGCTGCCGAAGCACCCTGTTCACGAGCCCGTCAAGCCCACCTGATCATCGTTCATGAACCCGACCGACTCCTCCGGGTCTGGCCTCGCCGCCCCCACCACTCCCCTATGGCACCCCAGCTCCGAGCGCGCGAGCCAAGCCCGCATCACCGCCTATCGGCACGACATCGAACGCACGCTCGGGCTCTCCCTCCCCGACAGCACTGCGCTCTGGCACTGGTCGATCTCCCACCTGGGACCGTTCTGGGATTCGATCTGGCACCACTTCGATGTCGCGGGTACGCGCGGCGATGGCCCGGCGCTCGCCAAGGCCACGATGCCGGGCGCGGTCTGGTTCCCCGGCGCAACCCTTAACTTCGCCTCCCAGGCGCTGCGCCATGCGCCATCCGAATTGCCGGCAATCATTGCCTGCAATGAGGCAGGCGACCAAGTCGAGATGACCTGGACCGAGCTCGCAGCGCGAGTCGCGTCGCTCGCTGCCACGCTGCGCGCCCACGGCATCTCACGTGGCGATCGGGTGGCGGCGCTCCTGCCCAACGCGGCCGAGTCCGTGATTGCTTTTCTCGCCTGCGCCGCGGTCGGCGCCATTTGGTCGCAGTGCTCACCCGACATGGGCGCATCAAGCATCCTCGACCGCTTCCGGCAGATCACCCCAAAAGCGCTGATTGCAGTGAGCACATACCGCTACGGCGGGCGTATCCACGACCGATGCGAGGTCACCGCACAGCTCATCGACACGCTCGCAAGCCTCACGCTTTTCGTCGCGGTCCCAG
>CAIPNM010000217.1 GCA_903866395.1 uncultured bacterium | reverse complement strand
CGCGCTCGATGTAACGATTCAATCCCAGATCGTGCGCTTGCTGCACGAGCTAAAGGAGCGCTTGGGCATGGCGCTTCTTTTCATCACGCATGATCTGGGGCTGGTAGCCGAAATCGCCGATCGCGTTGCCGTGATGTACGCAGGGCAGGTGGTTGAGACGGGGCCGGTCGATCAGGTCCTGGAAGCACCGGCGCATCCCTACACGCGTGCGCTGCTGGAGTGTCGACCCCAACGCGTGTATCGCGACGACGGCCCCGACGGGCGTGTCCTCCGTCCGATCGCAGGGTCGCCTCCTTCGCCAACCATCACCCATAACGGCTGTCGTTTCGCCTCGCGGTGCGCGCGGGTAGAGTCGGCGTGCCTGCGCGAACCGCCTGCCCTGTCTGCGCTGGGTGAAGCGAGAAGCGTGCGCTGCTTTCGCGCGGCGGTGTAAGCATGGCGCCCAATATGCTTTCGCAAGCTTTACCGATCGATGTTGGGATAGGTGCTCCGCTGCTTGAGGTTCGAGGGGTTGTACGCAGCTTTGCGTTACCCCGGTCCGGTTTTGCGCCAGCTTCGCGTGTTCAGGCAGTTACCGATGTGTCCTTTTCCATCGCACCGGGCGAAGTGCTTGGCCTGGTCGGCGAATCAGGCTCGGGCAAGTCGACCCTGGCGCGCCTGGTCATGCGCCTGCTCGCGCCCGATCACGGCAGCGTGTTTTTTGAGGGCCGCGATCTTGCTGCGCTCGTCGGTGCAGACCTCAAGCGGTTTCGGGGGACTGTCCAAATGGTGTTTCAGGACCCTTACGCGAGCCTCAATCCGCGACGAAATGTCGGTCAGGCGATCGACGAGGTACTGGCGCTGCACGGGGGGCAAAACCGAGCGGAGCGCCATGTGCTGGCAGGCGACCTGCTCGAACGCGTGGGCCTTGGGCGGAGTGATATTGCGCGTCGCCCCCATGAATTTTCAGGCGGCCAGCGACAGCGTATTGCGATTGCGCGTGCGCTCGCTGTCAAGCCTCGAGTACTGGTTGCCGATGAACCGGTATCGGCGCTGGACGTCTCGGTCCAGGCCGGTATTCTCGCCTTACTGCGTGACCTGCAGTCGTCCTTCAATCTCGCAATGCTGTTCATCTCGCATGACCTGGGCGTGGTTGAACTGATGGCGGATCGCGTGATGGTGCTCTACCTGGGACGTGTGATGGAGGTCGCATCGGTTCGATCGGTTTTTCGTGAGCCTAGGCATCCCTATACAGCGGGTCTCCTTTGGGCTGCGCCCGGGGCTCGCCGTCGCCGTGGTCAGCCGGTGCTTCTCAAGGATGAGATCCCCAGCCCCGCGGATCCGCCTAGTGGCTGCGTATTCCGGACGCGTTGCCCGTTTGCGCAGTCCGAATGTGCTCAGTCAGTGCCCCCGCTGCGTACCGTGAGACCGGGGCATCAAATCGCCTGCCTGCGTGATGACCTTGCGCTCGAGGCGCCTGGGCCTCATGCATAACGCGGGGGCGTTTCCGGATCTGACCCGTACCGTGCTGGTGGTAGGGGGGCGTGGGTTTGTCGGGACGGCCGTGGTCAGGCGCTTGCTTGCAGCCGGGAGGCGAGTGCATGTGCTGGATACGAACGCGCGGCTTGCGCTGCCATCAGGGGCGAGCGAGACGCTCGGCTCGATTCTCGACAAGGATGCATTACATGCCGTACTGCGCCGTGTAAGACCCGATTCAGTCGTTAATCTTGCAGCGTTTTCTGATGGGGAAGTGGGCCTGACGCGTTCAGCAGAAGCCCAGCCGGATCGAACGTTCGCCGTGAATGTCGACGGGTTTCGACATCTGCTTGAAGCGTGTGTCGAGCACCACGTGAGGCGTGTGGTGTGGACCAGTTCAACGGTTGTGCTGGGAGCCGCGGCATCGCTCAAAGAACGGCTGGACGAGGATGCGCCGTGTGCGCCCCGAGTGCACTATGGCCTCAGCAAGTTGCTCGCCGAGCAAATCGCCGACTACATGAGTCGTCGTGAGGGGATAGAAATTGTCGGGGTACGTATACCTTTGATGTTGGGGCCCGGACTCTGGTACCAGGGGGCTGCGGGCATGGTTCGCCAGATGACACTGGATGCTCGCGATGGGCGAGCCTCGACGGTGCAGGTATCTTTGCAACCCTTCGATGCGATGCATGTTGACGATGCGGGCGAGGCCTGTGTGCGGCTGCTGAGCGCCCCCCTTGGGCTCGCACCTCGCTATCACGTATTGGGCTTCACCACGGATTATGCTGAGATCGCAGATGTACTGAAAAAGATGGTGCCAGGTTATCGCGTCAGGCTGATCGATTCGCCCGCTCCCATTGTCTATCCTTTGGTCTCGCAGGCACGTTTCGAACGCGACCTCGGCTGGCGCCCGGGTCGCACTCTAGACACTACACTGACCGATATGTTGGCCGAACGGAGCCCTGCACCATGAGCATAGAAGCTAGGTTGAACGAGCTGGGCATTCAATTGCCCACCCCCCGCGCGCCGGCCTTTTCCTACGTGGCGGTCGCGGTCCATCACGATATGGCGTGGGTGTCGGGGCAACTCCCCTGGATGCCAGACGGATCACTCCCGGTCGGAAAACTAGGCGCTGAGATCGATGTCGCATTGGGAAAGCTGATCGCGAGGCAGTGTGTCTTAAATGGCCTCGCTGTGTTGCGACAGTCGCTGGGCTCGCTTGATCGGATCGATCGTGTGGTGAAGCTCACTGGTTTTGTTTGTAGCGCGCCCGGATTCGTTGATCAGCCCGCGGTGGTGGATGGCGCGTCGCAGTGCCTGCTTGATGTTTTCGGTGAGATCGGGCGGCATGCCCGCTCTGCGGTTGGCATGGCAGAGTTACCCCGAGGGGTCCCGGTAGAGATCGAGTTTGTTGCGGCGCTTAAGCGCTGATCTGCTGCATTTTTCCATTCCAATCAGAACAGGGAGATTTGTCATGTTTAAGACCACGGGGTTGAGGTGGCTCGCGGCATGTACGTTTACGGCAGTCGGCGCGCTGCTGTCCGTCGCGCAGGCACAAAGTACGGATGTGTATGGCCGCGCTGATCCAGCGGCGCGCGCCGGTGGGCGGATGACGGTTGGTTCGCTCACCGAGCCCCCCGCCCTCGATCCTTATCACCAGGCGGCGGATGCGCGAATTCGTGTCACGGTTCTGGCTTACCAGGGCCTCTTTTACGAAAGCGCTAGCGGGGATGCTGTGCCGCTGCTAGCCGAGAGCTTTTCGCTGTCGGCGGATGGGCTCACCTATACCTTTAAGTTGCGCAGCGGCGTGAAATTCCATACCGGTCAGACCATGACGTCGGCCGACGTGAAGTACAGCTACGATTACTTGCGTGATCCCAAGAACGGTTCACCTGGCGCTGGCGATCTGTCCACCATTGAATCAATCGAGGCCCCCAATCCTGACACGGTCGTCTTCAAGCTCTCGCGTAAAAACGGGCTACTGCCCATCACGCTGACCCATCGCTATGGCGGCGTCATCCCCAAAGACTATTTCGCGACGCCAGAGGCGCGCACCCGGTTGAATGAGGTATCGGTCGGAACGGGTCCGTTCAAGCTCAAGCAATTTCGCCAGAACTCTGTGCTGGTCTTTGAGAAGTTCAAGGATTACTGGCAGCCTGGGTTACCCCATCTCGATGAGGTCACCTTCGCGTTCATGCCTAATTCTGCAGCGATGGTGGTGGCCGCTCAGAACCGGCGTATCGATCTGGGAATCTTTACGCGGCCCCAGGACGCAGAGCAGCTGAGCAAGGTTCCTGGTGTGAAGCTCGTGCGCACGCCCTCCATGAATCAGAAGAGTATCGATCTGGGGCTTGAACATCCGCTGCTGGGTGACGTGCGCGTGCGGCAGGCGATCGCGCTTGCGATCGATAAAGAATCGGTGATGAAGGCCTCCATCTCTGGCTACGGACAGGTGCTGGGAACGATGGTGCCCGGTATGCAGGCGCGTTGGGGCCTGCCGCTTGATCAGGTGGCTCATCAGAAGCCGGACGTCGACCGGGCGCGTAAGCTCATGGCCGACGCTGGGCACTCGAATGGGTTCGATATCGACCTCACCACCATCATTGGCTATGACTGGATGGATGCGGCAGCAGTTACGATCGCAGAGCAACTCAAGCGAATCGGTATTCGCGTGAACATCAAGAAGGTCGAGCTGGGGGTTTGGGCTCGGAATTTTCAATCAAAGCAGATGGGCTTCACCTTCAATGATTGGCCCTCATCGCCGGATCCTAGCCTTCTGTTTTACCGGCATTTCCGCGCGGCGCCCCAGGGGGCTGATTTCCGAAACTGGAAAAACGAGCAGGCGAGCCAGCTCCTGGATCGCGGGCGAGAAGAGTCAGGCTACGAGGTGCGTCGTGGTATCTATCTCGATTTTCAGAAGGTACTGGCTGAAAACGTTCCGACAATCATGATGTTTTCAGCTGATCTGTTGGGTGTTGAGCGTGAGCGCGTTCGAAACTACCAGCAGCATCCGACCGGCTGGTATTTCGGTCTCGTTCGGACTTGGTTGGCTGATTGAGGGGGCGATTGAGAAGGGCCACGGGCGCGGGCGCGCGCAGCGTCTTGTGGCCATATTGAATGCCCCATGAAGATGGCACGCATGTTCTTGAACCGGCTGGTGAGCGCGCTGAGCGCTGCGCTGGTCTCCAGCCTGGTCGTGTTTCTGCTTCTACGCGCTGTTCCTGGCGATATCGTTGCCCAGATGATGGGGCAGGCGTCCGACCCGCAGGCGGCGCAGGCGCTGAGGGGCTTCTTCGGTCTTGATCGCCCACTCGCTTCTCAGTTTCTCGAATGGCTGGGACAGGTTCTCCAGGGCGATCTAGGAAGGAGCTGGTATCAGGGTAAACCGGTTACCCGGATGATCGGTGATGCGTTTGTGGTCACCCTCGAGATCGCGCTCCTCACGCTTCTTCTCTCAACCCTCATCGGCGTACCGATGGGGGTGGCGGCAGGACTGCGCGAGGGGGGAAGGGTGGACACACTGATTCAAGCGGTCAATTTGTTGGGGTTGTCGGCGCCTGTTTTTTGGGTCGGGTTGATGCTGCTGGTGGGCGCCTCGGCATGGCTTGGATGGTCGCCACCCTTTGCATACAGCTCTCCCTCGGAGAACCTGGCTGACAACCTCTCAATGATTGTGTTGCCTGTAGTGAGTCTGTCGGTTCTCCAGACCGCCGCCTACAGCCAGTTCGTCCGTGATTGCATGGTGGCTGAATTGCGCCGTGACTATATTCGTGCGGCGCGCGCGAAAGGCCTGTCCTTAGCGCGGATTCATTACTGGCACGCATTACGCAATATCCTCATTCCGCTCACCACATTCATGGGTGTGATCCTGATCCAGATTCTGGGCGGGACCGTGGTCATCGAGTCGCTGTTTTCGATTCCAGGGCTGGGACGGCTGATTCTCTCGGGTATTCAGGGGCGCGACTATCCGGTAGTGCAGGGCGCGCTGCTGTTCGTAGTGCTGATTGCGATTTCGGTCAACGTGCTGGTCGATCTACTTTACGGCCTCATCGACCCTCGACTGAGGGCAACGTCATGACGGGCTCAAGGTCCGCACTGCGGACGCGGGTTGCTCAGGCGCTCGCCACCATGCTGCTCTTATTGCTGGCGGTCCTTGTTGTGGCACCGGAGTGGGTCGCGCCGATGTCGCCGCTCGCGGTTGACCCGTCTAAAGCGCTGCAACCGCCGTCGGCGCATCACTGGTTTGGTACCGATGATGTCGGGCGTGATATTTTTTCGCGCGTCGTGCATGGCGCGCGGATCACGCTAGGGTTGGTGGCCGGCGCGTTGTTTGCATCCGCGCTTGTGGGTGGGCTGCTCGGCCTCGTCGCGGGCTTTCTGGGGGGGAAGTTCGACCTCTTGGCGGCTCGTGGGGTGGATGTAATCCTCACCTTTCCTCCCATCATCGCCGGGGTGGTGATCACCGGTGTTCTTGGGCCTGGCGCGCGAAATCTGGTGCTTGCGCTCGCGATTGTGTATCTACCGATGTTTTTCAGGATCGCTCGCTCGGGCGCGCTCTCCGAGGCAGGAAAGACCTATGTTGAGGCCTCTCGCGCGCTGGGTTTTGGACAATGGTCGATTCTCTTCCGCCAGGTCATGCCCAACGTGCTGCCGCTGGTGTTGATGCAATACGTCATTCTCTTTCCGCTTGCGCTACAGATTGAGGCTGCCCTTGGGTTTCTCGGGCTGGGTGTCGCGCCCCCAACGCCAGATTGGGGTTCGATCCTCGAGCAAGGTAAGAACTTTATTCTGGTGGCCTGGTGGATCTCGCTGTGGCCAGGTCTGTGCCTGCTGCTGTCAGCCTTTGCGGTGATGGTCGCGGGGCGTTCGATTCAAAATCGTTTGGCGCGGGGCTGATCAAGGGGGAGTGGCATGAGTGCGTATCTTGCGCTGTACGAAGACAGATTGATCGTGTCGCAGCCTGTTCGACTTCCGGCGGCGCCGCGTGCGCTGTTTGTGCGTGAAGGTGTGGTCGAGGTGGAATCGGGCGATGGCCATGTGTCGATGCAGGCGAGTGAGTGTCGACTCTTTGAGTCGACCATCGAGCTTCGCGGGACCGCGACGGTTTGGAGTTTTGAGATTGGTGCCGGCGGAGTAGTGCAGAGTCCTGCGGCTCGTGAGTTGTCGCTAGTACTTGCGCACGATCTGGCGCTCGACCCGAAGCGCCCAATGGTTTTTCGATGCGATCGGGTCGATTTTCCTGCAAAGGCGTGCACCCCCCGACACGGACACAAGGGGCCCGGTATCCGACGATTGATCCATGGTGCAGTGATGGCGGAGGTTGGCAGTGAATGGCGGCGGCTCGGCCCGGGTGACGCCTGGTTCGAGTCGGGGCATGACCCGGTGGTGGGGCGCAACCTCGCTGCCACCAGCGCCTTCGTTCGGGCTATGGTACTGCCAGAGCGCCTGCACGGTCGTCCCACCTTCGTACCCTGGGATGAGCACGAAGCGGGTAAGCCGCGGGGCACGCAGCGAACGGAGTTTTTCGATGTGGTGGTGACGTTGCCAGGTGGCTAAGCAAGCAGTATCGCGTAACGATCAGAGCATTAAATTTTTAAAGGACGCAAGCAGCATGGAACTGACCGCTGAACAGATCGCCCGCTTTCACGAAACCGGATATCTCACTTTCCCGTCGCTCTTTAGCCGCGAGGAAATCGCGCCTGTCCAGCAGGCGGCAGTTCGAAGCGTGCAGAACAAAGGCCCGAACGTGACGCCAGAGTTCAACACGGAGAGCGTACGGATGGTTCATGGTGCCCACGTGCAGGAACCCGCCATTAACAAGCTCTGTCGTCATCCGCGGGTCATCAGGCCCGCCGAGCAATTGGTGGCCTCTGGCGTCTACATTCACCAGTCCCGGCTGAACTACAACGCTGGTCTGGGGAGTGGCGGCTTCGACTGGCATCAAGACTATGCCACCTGGCGAAAGGTTGACGGTCTCCCAGAGCCTCGAGCGCTGATGATTACCGTGTTCCTGGACGACGTCACGGCGGCGGTTGGGCCGCTCCTGTTCATTCCCGGCTCCCATCGCGACGGCGTAATCGATGATTTTGAGCCTGTTCGTGATGCCACGGGCAATGTGTTGATGCGCCTTGCCGAGCGTCGACTCATTGAGTTGGTGGAGCGGGGGGGCGGCGTTGAGGCCGGCGTTGGCCCTGCCGGCACGGTGATCTTTATGCATTGCAACCTGGTGCATGGTTCAACGCCAAACATCACGCCGCTTCGTCGGGCGCTGTTCTACATCAACGTGAACTCCGTAGAGAACCGGCAAACCGCGTTTACGCGGGCCGAGTTTCATGCAGGCACTGATTTCAGCGCGATTGTTCCGGTGGAGGATAACGCGCTGGTTCAGTAGGGGAGAGGGGGGGCTTTGGGGTGACGGTCTAAGGTCGGCGACACACCCCAGATCCCGCACGACCGAATCGTGTTCCCTACCTGGTGACGAAATCCCCCGCAACCGCTAGTTGGTTAAACCGCCTGCGTATGATGTGAAGCGGTCTAGCCTCTCGAGTCGACTTCGCTCAGGCACGCTCCCATGCGCGCCATCCCGTGAGTCTGATCTCGGCCTCATACGGCCAGAGATCATTTCTGGAGCGATGAGTCTCGGCGCCACTCAGACCAACATCTCTTGATCGGGGAGGAACGTCGTGAGTGTAGACCTGAATGGTAGTGACCCATCCAGTAGCAACCGATTTGACATCGGGCCCTATGCTTACTGGCCCACTAACAGTGCCTCGCCGCTGTTTCAGCGCGCCCAGTACGCGCCGTTCAACAACGCTGAGTTGTCGCTCAGCCCGGGTATTCGAAGCATTCTCGTTTCACCCGACAAGGCGGCGTCCAACCTGGAGGTTTCATTAGACTGGCGTTTGGGGTGGCATCAAGCGCTACCCAACGGAGAACTGAACTACACCGCGCCGCGACTGCCCTTCGGCGCGAGCGCCTCATCGCAGGTTTATGACTTTAAGTCAGGTGGTAGCAGCTACACCGTGACGGCCTCTTCGGTCCCGCGGCAAGACTCGGGACGAACGCTCTATGACCTGAAGCTCGAGGCGAGTACAGCACTGCCGTCAAGCGTGATGCAGGACCTGTTGCGACAGGTAGGCCTCGAGTACCGTCAAGGCACGGTGCCGCCAGTGCATCAGCCGCAGATCGACCTCACTGTCAAACTCTCGGTTGATGGCACCAACTATATCGGTGCGGCGCCCGGTCAGGCAGGAACCGTCACCTTAGAGCTTGATGGTGTCCCGCCATCGCCGTTACACGCCGTGTATAGCGGAAAAATTGTATCGCTTTCGTTCGGACGCGGTGATCACGCTGCCGGTAGCGTCTTAAAAACGCTCAGCGACGAATGGGCAGTCCGCTTCGGTCAACCGACAGCCGATCTCTTCGGCTTGGAAATCAGGCCCGCCGGCGCGGGCGGGGCAATCGACACCAGCTTTTCGATCTCGCAGGTACTGCTGGAGCAGCAAGCCCTTCTGGTGCTCAACAAGCCAATCCCGACTGGTGCACAGGTACGTGTGAGCTACACCGACCCGGTCGGCAATCAGGTCTCGAATGTGGTGCAGACCTGGCAAGGAAATGATGCGGTGAGCAGTGGTGGCTTCATCAAGGCATCTGTCACGAACGGTGGCTTACTCACGGCG
>CAIPNM010000216.1 GCA_903866395.1 uncultured bacterium | reverse complement strand
CCGATTCCTTAAGGCGGTCGTGCCGCGAATGAAGGCCCGGGGCGGTGGCAAGGTCATCGTGATGGGAAGTTCCTCAGCATTACGGGGCTCGAAACGCGTGGCGACGTACAGCTCGGCCAGGGGCGCACAGTTGGCATTTGTGCAGTCGGTGGGTGTCGAGCTCGCGCCAGACAACATCCAGGTCAACGCAGTAGCCCAGAATTTTGTGGAAAACCCGACCTACTTCCCTGAGGAGGTACAGGCCAACCCACGATTCCAGGAAAGGCTCAAAAGAGAAGTTCCACTGGGGCGCCTGGTGAGTGCCAAGGAGGACGCGGGATTTGTCGCGTATCTCTGTAGCGACCTGGCAAACTGCTTTGTGGGGCAGGTCTTCCCGGTATGTGGTGGCTGGGCGGTTCGCTGAGGGACGCTGGCCCACACAACACAATCCTCAGCCTGGCGGCTTGTCAGGCGACGCGCTGGGGGAGCCCGATGCACTGGCGGAGGCAGCGATCGGTTCGGCGGGCGCTGCACTCACCGCACCCCCCGTACCGGAATCGGCGGAGGTGCCTGCGGCAGCGCCTTCGGATGTCGAGGGCTCCGCCTTGGCGGCATCGGACTCAGTGCCCTCCGGTTTGCGGCTGTAGGCCTTGATGAATCCAGCCAGGTAAATGCCCAGTTCGTAGAGCAGGATGAGCGGAATGGCAAGCATGAACTGGCTCAGCACATCGGGCGGCGTGAGAATGGCCGCGGCCACGAATGCACCCACAATCACATACCGACGAACGTCGCGTAGCTGCTGTTGGGTGACCATGCCGAGCTTGACCAGTAGCATCTCCACCACCGGCACCTCAAAAGCCACCCCGAAGCCAAAGAAAATCGCCAGGGTGAAGTCCCAGTACTTCTGCAGATCTTGCATGATCTCGGCGCCGGTACCCTCGGCAAACGAGAAGAAAAACTTGTAGGCAGCAGGCAGCACAAACATGTAGGCAAACCCGATCCCGACCACCAGAAAAAACACGCTCGACATGATGAGCGGCAACGCAAACCGCTTTTCATGCTCATAGAGCCCGGGCGCAACGAACGCCCATGCCTGGTAGAGCACCCAGGGCAGTGAAAACAGTAACGCCGAGAGAAACGCCACCTTGGTGAGCGTGAAGAATGCGCCCTCGCCCGCAAGGAATACCGGCTTGGCGCCAGGGGGCATCGCTTCATAAAGCGGCAGCGACAAGAACAACATGATGTCGCGCGAAAAATAGAAGCACACGCCGAACATGATCAAGACGAGGATCAGCGACTTGATCAACCGGTCACGCAGTTCGACCAGATGCGAGATGAAGCTTTCTTCCTGGGCCATGGGCAACGCACTCAGCTCCGGTAGAAACGCCGCTTCGGGCGCTTGCGTTTGAGTTCGCGGTCGCGCTCGATCCGGCGATCGCGGATGCGGTCACGCGAGCGACGAACGGCGTAGATACGGTCCCAGTCGGTCACCGGCTCGGGCGGTTTGGAATCGCCCTCGAACGATGACGCGAGCGAATCGAACTGCGCCTGCGCACCGTCGACCACGGACTTAACCGAGGACTCCACCTCGCGAGCAGCGGTAGTGACCTCGGTCTGGAGCTTACGCAGATCTTCCAGATCCATCTGCCGATTGATGTCGGCTTTCACATCGGTCACGTAGCGCTGAAGCTTGCCCAACCACTGGCCAACCTGACGCGCTACCCGGGGCAGGCGTTCGGGACCTAGCACCATCAGCGCTACCAGCGCGGTGACGGCCATCTCGCTGAATCCGAAGTCGAACATGTGGGGCTCGGGGGCGGCGCGAGGACGGCGCTCAAAACGAAGCGAGCGGCTTCGCCAGCCGCTCGCCTGTCAGAGACCGGGCGCGCGGCCCGTCAGTGCTTTTCCTTGGCTTCCACGTCGATGGTCCGCGCAGCCACCTGCGCGGGCGGGACTTGCTGCGTGGGCGCAGCCGCCGGCGGCGGTTGCGCCGGCGCCTGAGCGTCGGCAGCCGCTTTATCAGCGCCGTCTTTCATACCTTCTTTGAAGCCCTTGACTGCTCCGCCGAGATCAGAGCCGATGTTCTTCAGCTTTTTGGTGCCGAAGATCAGCATGATGATCACGAGCACGATCAGCCAGTGCCAGATGCTCATCGCTCCCATTTGTTCCTTGCTCCTGGTGATGCCGGCTCAGCGGCGCAAATTGCCCGAGCCCAGCGGTTCGGGTCCGCCCAGCACGTGGACGTGGAGATGATACACCTCCTGCCTGCCGACCCTGCCGTTGTTGACAATGACCCTGAAGCCGTCATGCAGCCCCTGCTCACGAGCCAACACGCCAGCCATTCCAAACAGCTTTCCAATAAGCGCCTGATGTGACAAATCGGCGTCATAGAGATTTTCCAGGTGCAATTTCGGAATCATGAGGACATGCACCGGCGCACTCGGGTTGATGTCGTGAAACGCGAGGATGTCGTCGTCCTCGTAGACCTTCTTCGCGGGGATCTCACCCCGAACGATGCGGCAAAAGATGCAATCATGCTTCAAGCCTGTTCTCCTTCACGAGCGATTGCTTTCCTGAGTGCTTTCTCCTCCAGACCCGACAGCCCCTCCCGGCGCGCGAGTTCGGCAAGCACATCGTCAGGTCCCAGGCCATAGTGGGCGAGCATCACCAGGCAGTGAAACCATAGGTCGGCGGTCTCAGCAACGATGCGCTCGCGCTCGCCGTCCTTGGCGGCCATCACGGTTTCAGTGGCTTCCTCGCCGATTTTCTTGAGCACCGAATCGGGCGCGCGTGCGAGCAACCGTGCAACATAGGAGCTGCTCGGATCGGTGCCCTTACGCGACTCGATGACCGCGGCCAGGCGCGCAAGCACCGCTTCGGCGGCAGGCTCGGCCGCCTGCGTGCGGTCGGGGTGAATAGACTGGGCCGCATCCGACCGGGGGATGTTCATCGGTAGATCAGCTCCGGATCTTTCAGCACGGGGTCAACTGCCACCCAGCCGCCTGCCTCGAGTCGGCTGAAAAAACATGACTGACGGCCCGTATGACAGGCGATGTCGCCCGCCTGCTCGACTGCGAGCAGCACCACATCGCCGTCACAGTCGAGGCGGATTTCGTGCACCCGCTGACTGTGCCCCGATTCTTCGCCCTTGCGCCAGAGCCGTCCGCGCGAGCGCGACCAGTAGACCGCGCGCCCAGTGGCCGCGGTTTCTGCCAAGGCCTCGCGATTCATCCAGGCAACCATCAGCACCCGCCCGCTCTTCGCATCCTGGGCAATCGCGGGCACCAGACCTGCGGTATCCCAGCGCACATCATCGAGCCAGCCCGCGGAGGCGTTCGCCGCTTGTGTGGGCTCACTCATTGCCGCACCGGAATACCGCGATCGGCCATCAGCCGCTTGGCCTGCCCGACGGTGAATTCACCAAAGTGAAAAATGCTTGCCGCGAGCACGGCATCAGCGCGCCCCTCGGTCACGCCCTCGGCCAGATGCTCGAGACCACCGACACCCCCGGAAGCAATCACTGGAATACCGACCGCATCGGCCACCGCGCGGGTGAGGCCCAGGTCAAATCCCTGGCGGGTTCCGTCGCGATCCATGCTGGTGAGGAGGATTTCGCCAGCACCGAGGCGCTCGACCTCGCGCGCCCAGGCAACCGCATCGAGCCCCGTGCCGCGGCGGCCCCCATGGGTATAAACCTGCCAGCGCCCTGGGCCATCGGCCTTGGCATCGATCGCCACCACAATGCACTGCGAACCGAACCGACCCGCGGCATCGGCGACCAACCGCGGGCTCTGGATGGCCGCGGTGTTGATCGAGATCTTGTCGGCGCCCGCGTTAAGGAGGCGGCGCACGTCTTCGACGGCGCGTACACCGCCACCCACGGTGAGCGGGATGAAGACCTGATCGGCCACCGATTCGATGACATGCAGGATGATGTCGCGATCATCGCTGGAGGCGGTGATGTCGAGAAAGGTGAGCTCGTCGGCGCCCTGCTCGTCGTAGCGGCGGGCGATCTCCACCGGGTCGCCGGCATCACGCAGTTCAACAAAGCGCACGCCCTTGACGACCCTGCCTGCGGTGACATCCAGGCAGGGGATGATGCGCTTGGTGAGCACGCGGGGCTCAGCCGTTCAGCTCATCGGCGCGCTGCTGCGCCGCGGCGAAGTCAAGCTTGCCTTCGTAGAGCGCGCGCCCGAGGATTGCGCCCTCCACGCCTTCGTCCTCAACCTCGCAAAGGCGATCGATGTCCTCGATGCCCGCGATGCCGCCTGAGGCGATCACCGGCACCTTGAGCGCCTGCGCGAGCCGCACGGTCGCCTCGATGTTGACGCCAGTCAGCATGCCGTCGCGACCGATGTCGGTATAGATCACGCCTTCGACGCCGTAGTCTTCGAACTTGCGGGCGAGGTCCACCACATCATGTTTGGTGAGTTTGCTCCAGCCGTCGGTGGCCACCCGGCCATCCTTCGCGTCGAGCCCGACGATGATCTGACCGGGGAACGCGCCACAGGCATCATGCAAAAACCCGGGGTTCTTGACCGCAGCAGTGCCGATGATCACGTAAGACAGTCCGCCATCAAGATAGCGCTCGATGGTGTCCAGGTCGCGGATGCCACCACCCAACTGCACCGGGATGCGGCCAGCGATTTCGTCGAGGATCTCGCGGATCACGCCTTCATTGCGCGGTCGGCCGCTCACAGCGCCATTGAGGTCCACCAGATGGAGCCTGCGTGCGCCGCGCTCAAGCCAGGTGCGCGCCACGGCTACGGGGTCATCGGCAAACACGGTGGCATCGTCCATGTCGCCTTGTCGAAGCCGCACGCAGCGGCCGTCCTTGAGGTCGATTGCGGGAATCAGCAGCATTGGAAGAAGGGGGGTTAGTTGGCGCGGAAGTTGGGGAATCGGGGCACGACGCCCTCAAGGATTCCAGCTGACGAAGTTTTCGTAGAGCTTGAGGCCGTTGGCCGCGCTTTTCTCGGGATGAAACTGAGTGGCGAAAATGTTATCCCGCGCAACCGCGCAGGTAAAGCGAAGGCCATACTCGGACGTGGCGGCGATGACCCGCTGATCGTCCGGCACAGCAAAAAAACTGTGCACGAAATAAAAGAACGAGCCGGGGGCGATGCCCTCCCAAAGCGGGTGTCCACCCGTGGGCTCTACGCGGTTCCAGCCCATGTGCGGCACCTTGAGGCGGGCACCCTGGGCGGTGCGCATGACATCGTCGGGAAAGCGCAACACCTTGCCGGCGAGAAGGCCAAGCCCAGGTGTGTCACCCTCGGCACTCCAATCAAACAGCATCTGTTCACCCACGCACACACCAAAGAGCGGCCGGGTGGCCGCGGCCCGCAGAAGCGATTCGCGCAGACCCGACTCCGCCAGATGACGCATGCAGTCGGGCATGGCGCCCTGTCCTGGGAAGACCACCCGGTGAGCGGCATCGATGGCAGCCGCCTCGCCGGTAATGATGACGCGCGCTTTCGGGGCGACATGCTCGAGCGCCTTCGCCACCGAGCGAAGGTTGCCCATGCCATAGTCGACGACGGCAATGGTCGTCACTCAGAGCGCCTCCTTGGTGGAGGGAATGCGGCCTTCGAGACGCGAATCAGCCTCGATCGCCATCCGGAGGGCACGCGCGAATGCCTTGAAGACGGTTTCGCACTGATGATGGGCGTTGTCGCCGCGCAGGTTGTCGATATGCAGGGTCACGAGGGCATGGTTGACAAAGCCCTGGAAGAATTCATGGGCCAGATCGACATCAAAGGTGCCGATCATGGCGCGCCGGAACTCCACCTGCCAGACCAGCCCGGGCCGACCCGATAGGTCGATCACCACACGAGACAGCGCCTCATCAAGCGGCACGTAGGCATGGCCATAACGACGGATCCCGCGCTTGTCACCCAGGGCGCGGGCAAACGCCTGACCAAGCGTGATGCCGATGTCTTCCACCGTGTGATGCCCGTCAATGTGAAGGTCACCCTTCGCCTCAACCTCGAGATCGATCAGGCCATGGCGGGCGATCTGATCGAGCATGTGATCGAGGAACGGAACGCCGGTGGCAAGCACCTGACGACCCGTACCATCGAGGTTGACGCGCACGCGGATCTGGGTTTCGGCGGTATTGCGGGTGACTTCAGCGGTTCGCATCGATGGGCTCGCGACGGTCAGGCTTTGGGGGCAACAGAGATGGGCGCAGCAGCGACGGGAGGTGCGGCTGGCAGCGATTTCAGCGCATCGGCCAGCGCCGCCAGCATCGCCTGATTTTCATCCGGCGCGCCCACCGTCACCCGCAGGCAGTTAGCAAGCAGCGGATGCATTTTACCGACGTCTTTTACCAGCACCCCAAGCTCACGCATGCGGCGCTGCACGGCAGCGCTGTCGGCGACCCGCACCAGAAGGAAGTTGGCATGCGAGGCGATCGGGTGTGCGCCCGCGACCGTTTGTAACGCCGCGTAGAGACGTTCACGCTCGGCCCGGATGTCGGCAGCCTGCGCATCAAACACCGCCAGATGCTCGAGCGCGAACTCGGCGGCCACTTCATTTAGCACGCCAATGTTGTAAGGCGGGCGGACCTTGTCGAGTTCGGCAAGCCAGCGGGCATGACCGGACAGGTAGCCCAGGCGCAGACCGGCAAGTCCGAGCTTGGACAGCGTACGCATCACCAGCATGTTGGGGTACGCGGAAAGCCTGGGCATCCAGCTGTCGCGTGCAAACGGCTGATAGGCCTCATCGAGCACCACCAGCCCGGGTGCGGCGCGAAGAATGGCCTCGATCTGCGCGGCCTCGAAACAGTGACCAGTGGGGTTGTTCGGATAAGCGAGGAAGACGATCGCCGGACGGTGGCGGGCGATCGCCGCCAGCATGGCGGGCAGATCGAGCGAGAGGTCAGGGGCGAGTGGCACGCCAACAAACCGACTGCCGGCAAGTTTTGCCGAGACCTCGTACATCACGAAAGAGGGCACCGGCGCAAGCACAACGGCGCCGGGCCGCGCCGTGGCCACGCAGAGCATGGTGATCAGTTCGTCTGATCCATTACCGAGCAGTACGTCGTAGCCGGCTGGAACACCCAGGCGCGCAACGATCGCCTGCTTGAGTCCCGAATAGGAGGGCACGGGGTAGCGATTGATGAGCGCATCGGCGAGCCGGGTGGCGAGCGCGATGCGAAGCGCCTCCGGGAGCCGATACGGATTTTCCATCGCATCGAGTTTCACCAGGCCTGCCGAGGACGGCACGTGATAGCTCGCCATCTCGCGGACATCGGCGCGGATGAGGGTGGCCACGCGCCGATCGAGATCGCCAGCGGACAACGCCGGTGCGCCGGCTGATGGGTCCGAGGCGTCCGAAGCGACGCTGCGCGCCCCCGCCACGGCGTCGGCCGGCTGCGGCGGATCCAGCCGCAGTTCGGCGCTGCGTGCATGCGCCTCCAGCCCCTCGCCGCGCGCAAGCACCGATGCGATCCGCCCAAGGGTCTGCGCGGCCGGGCGCGCAATCTCGATCATGGAACTGCGCTTCTGAAAGTCGTAGACCCCGAGCGGCGACGAAAAACGCGCCGTCCGCATCGTGGGGAGCACATGGTTGGGTCCCGCGCAGTAATCGCCCAGGGACTCCGATGCATAAGGCCCGAGAAAGATTGCGCCCGCATGCCGAATGCGATCAGACCAACGGCGCGGCTCGGCCGCGATGATTTCCAGATGCTCGGCTGCGATTGCGCTTGCAATGGAGCAGGCCTCTTCCATATCGCGCACGCAGATGAGCGCGCCGCGATCGGCGAGCGAGCGCTCGATCACGGCACGGCGACTCATGCCGGGCAGGAGGCGTCCGATCGACTGGTGCACGCGATCGATGTAGCCAGGATCGGGGCAGAGCAGAATCGCCTGCGCGAGTTCGTCGTGTTCGGCCTGTGAGAACAGATCCATGGCGACCCAGTCGGGATCCACCGACCCATCGGTGATCACCAGAATTTCACTGGGGCCGGCAATCATGTCGATGCCCACGGTACCAAACACCCGCCGCTTGGCTTCTGCCACGTAGGCGTTACCCGGACCCACGATCTTGTCCACTGCGGGTACGGTGGCGGTGCCAAACGCAAGTGCCGCCACCGCCTGCGCGCCACCAATCGTGAACACCCGATCCACGCCTGCGATCGCTGCCGCGGCGAGCACCATGGGATTGCGCGCGCCGTCGGGCGTAGGCACCACCATGATGAGCTCGCCCACGCCAGCGACCCGCGCGGGCACCGCGTTCATCAGCACCGACGACGGATACGCGGCCTTGCCGCCCGGAACATAGAGTCCCACCCGATCAAGCGGCGTAATGCGTTGGCCGAGCCGGGTCCCATCGGGTTCGACATGCTCCCAGGAGTGGGCGAGTTGGCGCTCGTGGTAATCGCGCACGCGCTCTGCGGCCGCCTCGAGCGCCTCTCGCTCGGGACGGGCAAGCGCGGCCAGAGCCTCGGCCAGCGCTGCGGGCGAAAGCTCAAGTGCCTCAGCCGAGGTGACCGGCAGCCGGTCAAAGCGCCGCGTGTATTCGAGCAGGGCCTCATCGCCCCGGGCCCGAACGTCATTGACGATCGCCTCGACCGCCACCGCGACCGATACGTCGGTTTGCGCCTCGTAGGCGAGGAGCGCGCTGAGTTCGGCAGAAAAGCCCGGGTCGGCGCTCGACAGACGCCGGATCAAAGGCTGCAAACCCTGGACGCTCACGCTGATTCCCCCGCCTTTGCAGCACGCGCGGCCACCGCATCGCCCACTGCCTGCAGGATCGCGCCAATTTTTCGCGGCTGTGTTTTGAGCGAAGCCTGATTGACGATCAGACGCGCCGAAATGGCAAGGATTTCCTCAACTTCGACCAGCCGGTTGGCGCGCAGCGTGCCGCCACTGCTCACCACATCCACGATCGCATCGGCCAACCCCACGAGCGGCGCGAGTTCCATTGAGCCGTAGAGCTTGATCAAGTCGACATGCACGCCTTTCTGAGCGAAGTGCTGGCGTGCGCAATCGACGTATTTGGTGGCCACTCGCATGCGCGCCCCGCGACGAACGGCCTGCGCATAATCGAACCCCTGCGGTACCGCCACGCAGAGCCGGCAACGGGCAATGCCCAAATCAATCGGCTGATAGATGCCCTCCACCCCGCTCTCCAGCAGCACGTCGCGACCGGCCACACCGAGGTCGGCCGCGCCGTAGCGAACATAGGTGGGCACATCACTCGCTCGAACGATGATCAGCCTCACTTCGGGGTCGCCGGTCGGCACGATCAGTTTTCGGGAATCGGCTTGAACCGCTTCCACGGAAATTCCGGCGGCCGCAAGCAACGGCAGCGTTTCATCGAAGATGCGACCTTTGGATAGCGCAAGCGTAATCACGTGCTGTGTCCCGGATAGCGCGGCTTAACGAAGCCTCTCGACCGCCGCCCCAAGCGCGCCGAGCTTGGCCTCGATGCCCTCGTAGCCGCGGTCGAGATGATAGATGCGGTCGATGATGGTCTCGCCCTCAGCCACCAGCGCGGCAATCACCAGACCAGCGGATGCGCGCAGATCGGTCGCCATGACCGTTGCGCCCGACAAGCGCTCGACACCACGAACCACGGCGGTGTTGCCCTCGATCGTGATGTCAGCACCCAATCGCTGCATTTCGAGCACATGCATGAAGCGGTTCTCGAAAATGGTCTCGGTAATGGTGGCGGTGCCAGAGGCGATCGCGTCAACCGCCATGAACTGGGCTTGCATGTCGGTGGCAAAGCCGGGGAAGGGCGCGGTTCGTACGCTCACCGCGCGCGGCCGGCCGGCCATGACAAGACGCAGCCAGTCGTCGCCCGCTTCAATCTGCGCACCCGTGGCACGCAGCTTCTCGAGCGTGGCATCGAGCGTCACGCTCGCCACGCCCCGAAGCACGACATCGCCCCCGGCGGCGGCCGCAGCGCACAAAAACGTGCCCGCTTCGATGCGATCGGCCATGACCGCATGACGCGCGCCGTGAAGGGCTTGAACGCCCTCGATCTCGATCCGGTCGGTGCCCGCACCCGATACCCGCGCGCCCATTGCGTTCAGTGCTTGGGCGAGATCAACCACCTCAGGCTCACGTGCTGCGTTTTCGATCAGCGTGGTGCCTGAGGCAAGCGTGGCCGCCATCATCAGATTTTCAGTGCCGGTTACCGTGACCATATCGGTCACGATGCGCGCGCCGCGCAGCCGTGCCGCCTTCGCCACCACATAGCCATGCTCGATTGAAATCTGGGCGCCCATCGCCTGCAGGCCCTTGATGTGCTGGTCAACCGGACGCGCGCCGATGGCGCAGCCCCCCGGTAGCGACACCCGCGCCTCGCCCAGGCGCGCAAGAAGCGGCCCCAGCACCAGGATGGAGGCCCGCATGGTCTTCACCAGATCATAGGGCGCCTCGTGGGAGGTGAGCGCCCGGGCATCGAGCAGCAGTGCCTCGCCCTCGCGCGTGTCGCGCACACCGAGTTGGCGAAGCAGTCGCAGCATGGTGCGAACGTCCTGCAGCACCGGCACCCGCGAGAGCTCAAGCGTGTCGGCAGCAAGGAGCGCGGCGCACAGAATCGGCAGCGCTGCGTTCTTCGCGCCCGACACCTGAATCTCGCCTGCCAGCGCGCGACCGCCGGCGATTCGCAGTTTGTCCATCGCGGTTTATAACCACCGACACCCGGAAGCGAAGCGCGCCAACATCAGGCCGTGCCGCCCTGCTGAGCGGCATGCTCGGCGGGGGTCAGCGTACGCATGGAGAGCGCGTGAATTTCCTCGCGCATGCGATCGCCAAGCGCGCGATAAACGATCTGGTGCCGCTGCACCGGGCGCTGACCTTCGAAGAGCGACGATACGATCAACGCCTCGAAGTGCTGACCGTCACCGCTTACCTCAAGCACCGAGCACTCAAGGCCCGCGGCGATGTAACGCCTGACATCGTCGGGAGTAGGCAAAGCAACCTCACAGTCTGAGTTTGTAGCCGCTTGCGAGCATGCGCAGCGCAACGGCCGAGACCAGCACAAAAAACACCGAGACCACCGCAAAGCTCAATGCGGGTGACACATCGGAGACGCCAAAGAAGCCGTGCCGGAAGCCATCAACCATGTAGAAAAAGGGATTGAAGTGCGACAGCATCCGCCAGAACGGCGGTAAGGATTCGGCCGAGTAGAACACCCCGGCGAGAAACGTCAGCGGCATGATGATGAAATTCTGGAAAGCCGCGATCTGGTCGAATTTATCGGCCCAGACTCCACCGATCACGCCCATTGTACCGAGGATGGCGCTGCCGGCGAGCGCGAACGCGATGATCCAGAGCGGCTGCGCAAAGCGCAGTTCGGCAATCCAGAAGGTGCACAAAAACACGCCCAGACCCACTGCCAGTCCGCGAAACATGGAGGCCAGCACATAGGCACCGAACATTTCCCAGTGGGTAAGCGGCGGCAGCAGAACAAAGACGATGTTTCCGGTGATCTTGCTCTGAATCAGCGAGGACGATGAGTTGGCGAAGGCATTTTGCAGAACCGACATCATCACCAGACCCGGCACTAGGAACGACACATAGTCGACCGTACCAAAGATCTTCACCCGCTCGCCGAGCGCCTGAGAAAAGATCAGCAGATAGAGAAGCGATGTGAGCACTGGCGCTGCAACGGTCTGTACGCTCACCTTCACGAATCGCAGCGTTTCTTTATAGAGCAGGGTGGGAAATCCGCTCGCGGTCATTGACGGCCTCCCTGGAGGCTGGCATCGGCGCCGTGCTCTTGCTGCATCACCCGGACAAATACGTCTTCGAGATCGGTGTGCGCGAGCTCCATCTCTTCGATGCGGCAACCCGCTTCGCGAAGCGCCGCGAGCACCGGTTCAAGCGATTCGTAGCGTTCCAACTTCAGCTGAACGCGTTCGACACCCGCCACGGTTGAATCGGCGGCCGCGGCCACACGGAGCGGGTGAAGCCCAGCGGGTAGCGGCGCACCGGACAACCGGAGCATCAGGCGCCCGCCGGAAAAGTCACGCAGCAGCTCCGCAGTCGGCGCGAGCGCAACGATACGGCCAGCCTTCAGCATCGCGATCCGGCCGCAGAGTTCCTGCGCCTCTTCCAGGTAGTGCGTGGTGAGCACGATGGTGTGCCCCGCGCGGTTCAGCTGCCCGATGAACTCCCAAAGGGTTCGCCGCAGCTCCACATCGACCCCAGCCGTGGGCTCATCAAGCACGATGACCGGCGGGCGATGCACCAGCGCCTGTGCAACCAGCACCCGCCGCTTCATGCCACCGGAGAGCGCCCTCATGTTGGAATCGGCCTTGTCGGCGAGCCCCAGCCGCTCAAGCACCTCCGCGATCCAGGGATCAGCGCCCCGGACACCGTAGTAGCCTGCAGTGAGCTTGAGCGTTTCGCGCACGGTGAAAAAAGGATCGAACACCAGCTCCTGGGGGACGACGCCCAGCATTCGCCGCGCTTGCCTGAAATCGGCGACCACGTCGTAGCCCATCACCTTGCAGGCGCCCTCGCTGGCACGCGAGAGCCCCGCGATGATCGAAATCAGCGAGGTTTTACCCGCACCATTGGGTCCCAGGAGGCCAAAGAACTCGCCCTCGCCGATCGAGAGTGATACGCCGCGGAGCGCCTCGAAACGACCATAGCGCTTGACCACATCGCGGATGTCGATAGCGGGCTTCATGGGAAGGAGCGAGGGCAGCAGGTGGCGCGCAACGATTCACACTTCATCGAAAATCAGGGACTCCACCCCATAGAGGCTCGCAAGCTTTCGGAGCTTGTCGGGCGCGTTCACGCAGCGCAGTGGCGAGCCATCGCGACGGGCGCGGCGCGCTGCAAGCAGCACCGATAGCGCCGACGAATCAAACTCGGTGAGCGCGGACAGGTCTACGCATTGCACGCCGCCTTGCAACGCCGCGCTCAACGCCGACAGTACGTCCGTCGCCTGGGCGTGGGTCAGGCGCTGCGGCAGACTGAACGAAGAGGCTGTGTTCACAGGGTGGGCAAAGGATGAGATTTCAACGGACTCAGCTGCGCGAGGCGGCCTCGAACTGCCGGTTCTTGTCCGACAGGCTGCGGATCAGCCCATCGATGCCCCGCGCACTCACCTCCTGGGCGAACTGATCGCGGTAAGTCTGAACGATCCAGATCCCGAGCACATTGACGTCATAGATCTTCCAGGCCCCGCCCGCTTTCTCCAGGCGGTAGTCGATCTGGATGGGGTCGCCGCGCCCGCCCACGATTTCGCTGCGAACGATCACCTCGTCGGCGCTTGCATCGCCGCGGAACGGGCGCACTTTCACCTGCTTGTCGCCCACCTGCGAGAGCGCGCCTGAATAGGTGCGCAGCAACAGCGTGCGGAACTCGGCAATCAGCGCCTTTTGCTGGTCAGCGCTTGCCTGACGCCAGGCGCGGCCTACCGATAGCGCGGTCATGCGCTCGAAGTTCACGTGCGGCATCACCGCCGAGTCGACGAATTTCGAGACCTGCTGAAAATCACCCGACTGCACCGTCTTGTCAGACCGGATGCGGTTGAGGACGTCGTTGCTGAGTGATTCAACAAAGCGGTCAGGCGGCGTCTGGGCCGACGCGGACGAAACCGGCAAGAAGAGCGCACCCACGGATAACACCCCGGGCAGGATCGCGATTGAAAGTAGTGCCGCGCTCGCGCAGGCCACCACACGCTGCCGCAAACGAAGATAGCGCGCAGAGTTCATGACGATCACTCCTTGGGCTCAGGGGGATTACCGTCGTAGACCTGATTCTGACGACGCTGAAGATAGGCGTTACGAATGAACGAGTAGCGATCGAGCGCCGCGCTTTCGATCAGCCGCTCCATGGGGAGGAGCGTGGCGCGCTGCTCAACAAATCGCATGGCGGTGAACGCCGCAAACTCCTGACCATCGGCAATTTTGCGCGACGGATCCATGCTGATGTCGCCGATCCGGCCGATGCCATCGCGCACGCTGGACGGTCCGAGAAACGGAAGCACCAGGTAAGGCCCCGGGCCAAACCCCCACACACCGAGCGTCTGCCCAAGGTCTTCATTGCTGCGGGTAAGCCCTAGTTCAGTTGAGGCGGGATCCTCGAGGCCAAGCGTAGTGAGCGTATTGACCGCAAACCGCGCCACGTCGGAGGCCGCGGCGGCAGGCTTACCTTGAAGCAGGTTGTTCACCGCATTCCAGGGCTCAAGGAGGTTACTGACAAAATTGCGAAACAGGCGGCGCGGGGTTTCGGGAACAACGTCGGCATAGGCTCTCGCCACCGGCTTGAGCACCGCACGATCGAGCACTTCGTTAAATTCGAACACCGCGCGATTCATCGACTCAAGCGGATCGGTGGCGGATTCGGATTGAGCCAGGGCTGGCCACGCCGTGGCGAACACGAGCGCCGCCGAGCATGCGGCCAGACGCCGCGACAACATTCGGAACCATACTTGCGTCATCACTTCTTTTCGCCCTCGGCCGCACTCTTGTAGAGGAACTGGCCAATGATGTTTTCGAGCACCACCGCAGACTGGGTTAGGGTGAGCGTTCCGCCCGGCGCAAGCAGCGCCGAGTCGCCGCCCGGTTCAAGCCCGATGTACTGCTCACCCAACAGCCCTGCCGTGAGAATCTTGGCAGAGGTGTCCTTGGGAAACTTGTAGCGCTGGTCGAGCTCCAGCCGCACTACCGCCTGGAAGGTTTGTCCATCAAGCCCCACCGATACCACGCGGCCCACCACGACACCGGCGCTCCGCACCGCCGCGCGCGGCTTAAGGCCGCCAATGTTGTCAAACTTGGCCACCACCTGGTAGGTCTCGCCCAGGCCGAGGCTGCTGCTCATGTTGCCGGCGCGCAGTGCCAGAAATACCAGCGCCCCGAACCCGAGCAGCACGAAGAGCCCCACCAGAACATCGACACCTTTGCGATTCATTGCCTTACTCTCCCGTTCCGTCCGGAACGACCTAGCTGAACATGAGCGCCGTCAGGATGAAGTCAAGCGCAAGAATGGCGAGCGAGGCCACCACGACCGTGGTGGTGGTGGCGCGTGACACGCCCTCGGGCGTGGCCTCGGCCTGATAGCCCACGTAAAGCGCAACGAACGCCACCGTGAACCCGAACACCACGCTCTTCGCGACGCCATTGCCGACATCACGCAACCAGTCGACCCCGCCCTGCATCTGCGACCAAAACGCTCCCGCGTCGACCCCGATCATCTCCACACCCACCAGATAGCCCCCGAGCACCCCTAGCGCAGAAAAAAGCGCAGCAAGCAGGGGCATACAGATCACGGCGGCGAGATAGCGCGGTGCGAGCACGCGCGCAACCGGATCGACCGCCATCATTTCCATGGCATCGATCTGCTCGCCCGCCTTCATCAGACCGACCTCAGCCGTGAGCGACGTGCCGGCGCGGCCCGCAAACAGAAGTGCCGTGACCACCGGGCCGAGTTCGCGTACGAGCGAGAGCGTGACCAGTAGCCCGAGCGCCTCTTCCGAGCCGTAGCGCCTGAGCGTGTAGTAGCCCTGCAATCCCAGGACAAAACCGATGAGAAGACCCGACACCAGGATGATGGAAAGCGAGTAATTCCCGATGAAGTGGATCTGATCGATGATCAGCCGCGGGCGGCGCAGTGATTCGAGGGACAGAAACGACAACCGCACGAAGAAGCGGGTGGCCTCGCCCGTGGCGACCACCCGCTCGCCCAGCCAGGTGAGTGCGCGAGAAACCGCACCAGCGGGGTTCATGACGGCAGCCCCAGGTCTTCGGCGAGCGTTCGCCGGGTGGCGTGGTGAAACGCCACCGGTCCATCAATATCGCCATCAAGAAACTGCCGCACGTTCGGGTCGTCGGACTCGCGCATGGCCTGCGGTACGCCGTGGGCAGCAATGCGACCCTGCGCAAGCAGGTACACATAATCGGCAATAGCAAAGGTGTCCTTGATGTCATGCGACACCAGAATGGAGGCACAACCAAGCGAGTCGGTGAGTCGCCGGATGAGCTGCGCCACCGTAGAGAGCGAAATCGGGTCAAGACCGGCAAAGGGCTCGTCGTACATGATGAGCGGAGGATCGAGCGCAATGGCGCGTGCGAGCGCCACCCTGCGCGCCATACCGCCCGACAGCTGGCTGGTGCGGTAATGGGAAACGCCTCGCAGCCCCACCGCATTTAGCTTGAGAAGCACCAGATCGCGGATCATTTCCTCGGAAAGAGGTGTGTGCTCCCGGAGGGGAAAGGCGACATTGTCAAACACCGACAGATCGGTAAAGAGCGCACCGAACTGATAGAGCATGCCCATGCGGCGACGGACGGCGTAGAGTCCATCACGATCGAGTTGCCCGATCTCATGCCCCTCGAACCGAACCTGCCCCTCCTGGGCGCGCAGGAGTCCCCCGATCAGCCGAAGAATCGTGGTTTTACCGGAACCCGATCCACCAACGAGCGCAACGATGCTGCCACGACGAACCGAAAGGCTGACGTCGTGCAGGATCGGTCGATCGCGGTAACCGAAGCGAACGTTGTCGAGCCGCAAAAGCTCGGTATCAGACACGATGGAGGCGGTATTTAGAGGGGAACCGATCATTGTATCGCGGCAGGGGGGTCAAGCCGTCAATAAGGGAATTGGGCGCTTGCCCTACCCGGTTCAGGCGGGCGCTCGCTCATTCATTCTCGCCTCGGTGGCTGCGATCCGGTCACGTCGGCCCGACAGCACCACCACATCGCCAGTCTCCAGTAAAAGCGAAGGAAGCGGGTCCAGGGTGCGGGTGCGCGCTCGAACCAACGCCGTGGCTCGGACCCCGTCCTCGAGCATGGCACCGAGCGCGCTGCCGGCCGCCAGCGTGTTCGCAAGTACCGGCACTGCGTGCAGATGCAGGTGGTCCGACTCCACCTCGTCGGCTTCACGGTCGTCGGCGCCATGAAAAAACCCCTGCAGGAGCGCATAGCGCCCCTCACGGACCGCACGCATGCGACGACGAACACGAGCCATCGGCACGCCGACGAGCGCCATCGCATGGGAGGCAATCATCAGGCTGCCTTCGGCAATTTCCGGCACCACCTCAGTGGCACCGGCATCACGCAGCCGCGCGATATCAGCCTCGTTCGCAGTGCGCGCAATCACCGGTAATTGAGGCGCGAGCTGCCGGATAGTGTTGAGAAGCTTCAATGCCTGCGGCAGATCATCAAAAGTGATGGCAAGCGCACGGGCGCGGTGAATGCCCGCCGCCTGGAGGAGCGCCGGGCGGCTTGCGTCACCATAAACCACCGACTCGCCCGCCTCGGCCGCCTCACGCACGCGGTCGGGATCAGTATCGAGGGCGACATAGGGCACCTGCTCGGCCTCGAGCACATGCGCGAGGCTTTGCCCGCAGCGTCCGAAGCCGCAGACGATCACATGGTCGTGCCGACCCACGCTACGGCTTGCCACGCGCTGGACCTCAAGCGAACGAAGCAGCCACTCCTCGCTCGATGCACGAAGCGCGATCCGGTTGGCCTGCGAGATGAGGAGCGGGCTCGCAAGAAGTGACAGCAGAATCGCGGCAAGCAGCGGCTGCATCGCCGCGTTTTCGAATAGACCTCCTTTGGAGGCCTGCGTCAGCAGCACAAAAGCAAACTCGCCGGTTTGCGCGAGCCAGAGCCCGCAGCGAATCGCCACCCCCGCCGAGGCGCCGAATGCGCGGACCAGCGCCACCACAATGGCGGCCTTCAGCGCAAGGAGCCCCAGCAGCATGACGAGCACCTGCTGCCAGTGAATGACCAGCGCCTGAGAATCGAGCCTGGCACCGATGGTGACGAAAAAGAGGCCGAGCAGCACATCCCGGAAAGGCTTGATGTCCTCTTCGACCTGGTAGCGAAATTCGGTCTCGGCAATCAGCATGCCGGCAACGAAGGCGCCAAGCTCCATCGACAGCCCCGCCTGTCGAGTGAGCCAGGCAAAAAACAGCGTGGCGAGCAGCACATTGAGCGTGAACAGCTCATGGGATCGGCTCTTCACCACCGCGCCGAACCAGCCGCGCATCACCCGGGGACCGAACCGGAGAAGCAGCACCAGCAGAATCGCCGCCTTGAGCGCGGCAACCGCCAACGCCGCAGCCAGCCCGTCAGTGCCCTCAGACAGCGCGGGAATCACCACCAGCAATGGGATCACCGCCAGGTCCTGGAACAAAAGCACGCTGAACACCCGCCGGCCGTGCTCGGTCTCAAGTTCTCGCCGGTCCACCAGAAACTTGGTGACCAGCGCGGTGGAGGACATCGCCATGGCCGAGGCCACCACCAGTGCCACCCGCCAGTCGAGCCCGGGCAGCAGCCACTGCGCCCAGGCCGATGGCAGCAGCAAGAGAAGCGCCATCAGCACAAACGCCGTCAACCCGACCTGAGCGCCGCCAAGCCCGAACACAAAGCCGCGCATGGCCTTGAGCTTGGCAAAGTTGAACTCAAGGCCAAGCGAAAACATCAGAAACACCACACCCAGCTCGGCCGCCGCATGCAGCGTGCCCTCGCCCTCGGCGAGCCCCGCCGCATGCGGGCCAATCAGGACCCCGACCGCAAGATAGGCGATGAGCGGCGGCACGCCGAAACGACGCAGCGGCACGACGATGAGCGTGGCCGCGGCAAGCAGGATCAGGGCAAGTTCGAGACCGGACAGCATATACTCGGCGGGGTGAATTCCCGATCCATTGTAGCCAGCGCCGATCGCCTGATCCTGCGCGCAGTCGAGGTGCTTCGCATTGAGGCCGAGGCGGTCGATGCGCTGTCGCATCGAATCGGCACGCCTTTTGTCGAGGCGTGCCAGATGATCCTCGCCTGTTCCGGCCGGGTGGTGGTGAGCGGAATCGGCAAGTCGGGCCATGTTGCAAGGAAGATCGCCGCAACGCTTGCCTCAACAGGCACGCCGGCGTTTTTCCTCCACCCGGCCGAAGCTAGCCACGGCGATCTCGGCATGGTGACGCAGGACGATGTGCTGGTAGCGGTCTCCAACTCCGGGGCCACCGAAGAGCTCGCCCGCATCATGCCGATCGCGCGCCGACAGGGCACCCGGCTAATCGCCATCACGGGGCGCGTCGATTCGCCACTCGCAAGGCTCGCTGATGTGCATCTCGATGCCGCGGTCGATCGCGAGGCCTGTCCCCTTAATCTTGCGCCCACTGCCAGCACCACGGCGGCGCTTGCCCTGGGCGACGCCCTGGCCGTCGCGCTTCTCGATGCGCGCGGCTTCGGGCCCGATGACTTTGCCCGCTCACACCCGGGTGGCACCCTTGGCCGAAAGCTCCTCACGCTGGTCGACGACGTGATGCGCCGCGATCCGGCCCTGCCCCGGGTGCAGCTCGGCGCGCGGCTTACCGAGGCCATCCTTGAGGTCACCCGCAAGCGCATGGGCATGACTGCAGTCGAACGCCCCGACGGCACGCTCGTGGGCGTCTTCACCGACGGCGATCTGCGTCGGGTGCTCGAGCGCGGCGCCGACATCCAGTCCATGCGGATCGACGACGCGATGACACCGGGCGCGGTCACCATCGGCCCGCAGGCGCTTGCCGCTGAAGCCGTGCGCCTGATGGACGAGCGGCGAATCAGCGCGCTGCCCGTCACCGACGCTCATCACCGGATGGTGGGCGCAATCCATATTCACGACCTTTTGTCGGCCAAGGTTTTCTGATGGCGGCAACCCTCTCCGATATCCGGGCCCGAGCAGCGGCTATCCAGGCGCTTGCGCTCGATGTGGACGGCACGCTCACCGACGGTCGGATCTACATCGGCCCGCAGGGCGAGGCCATGAAGGCGTTCAGCGTCCGCGACGGTTTTGGTCTCACCCTGCTGCGCGAAGCAGGACTGCGGCTCGCCATCATCACGGCGCGCCGCTCAGCCATCGTCGAGCAGCGCGCAGCCGAGCTTGGCATCACCACGGTGATACAGGGCGCACGCGACAAGCTCGCGGCGCTCGATTCGCTGTGCGCAGAACTGGATCTCGCGCGCGACCAGGTGGGCTTTGCGGGCGATGACTGGACCGACCTCCCCGCGATGATGGCGGCCGGATTCGCTGCCGCAGTGGCCGATGCCGAACCGGCGGTTCGCGCCCGCGCGCACTGGGTGTCGACCCGCCCGGGCGGTGCCGGGGCGATTCGTGATCTGGCCGAATTCATTCTCGACAGTCGCGGTGCGCTCGAGGCCGCGCTTGCCCGGCGAACCGGGCCAGGCGCCCCCCACCCGGCATGAATCCGCGCTTTTACGACCGGCTGGCGGCGGCGGTATCGGTCGGGCTTTTGCTCACGCTCGCAGCCGGCTCTTACTATCTGTCCGAGATCGCCCAGCGCTTCGTGATGCCCGGTCTGGTGCAGGACACCACCGACATCGCGGATGCCTTTGGCGAGAATGTGCTGCTGCTGCGCCTGAACGACCGGGGCGAGCCCGCTTTCCGGATGAGTGCGGATCGCATGGAGCACTTCCGCCGCTCCGACACCACCCGGTACACCCGACCCACCATGGTCTCGCTTGATCCGGCGCAGCCTCGCGTGACCGTCACCGCACTTCGCGGACAGTCGGTGCGCGAAAGCCAGGAGACCATTCTTGAAGGTTCGGTGCAGCTCGACCGGCCCGGAACCGCCATCGACCCCCCCATGCAGATCCGCACCGAATTCGCCAGGGTGTTTTCCGACCGCGAGGTTGCGATCACCGATCGTCCGGTGGTGGTCACACGCGGCCAGTCAACCTTGACCGGTACCGGTATGGAATTCAATAATCGCGCCCGAACGCTACGCGTCGATTCCGAGGCCCGGGGCGTCTGGGTGTCCGAGCGGCGCAACCCCTGAGCCCTTTCAACGCGTGCACTACCTTCTCCATCGCCTTCGTTCAGTTGTCCTCGGCCACGCCTCGCTGGGCCGGGGAGTCGGGCTGCGCCAAGCGGGTGCGCTGCTCGCGACCGCGCTGCTCGCATTGTCTACGAGCGCGTACGCCGAGAAGGCCGACCGCGACAAGCCGGTCCAGATCGAGTCTGACCGGATGGAATACGACGACGCGCGTCGCATCAGCACTTTTATCGGTCGCGTGATCCTCACCAAAGGCACCATCCTGATCCGCTCCGACCGCATGGTCGTGCGTGAAGACGCCGAGGGCTTTCAATACGGCCGCGCCGAGGGACAGCCCGCGAGTTTCCGGCAAAAGCGCGAGGCACTCGAGGAGTTCGTCGAGGGCTATGGCCTGGTCATTGACTATGACGGCAAGGCCGAGACGGTCACGCTCACCAGCCAGGCCTCCCTGCGCCGACTCGAGCGCGAGCAGGTGCAAGACGAGGTGCACGGCGCGCGGATCATCTATCAGAGCAGCGCCGAGTTTTACACGGTCGAGGGCCGCGCCCCGGGCGCGCTCGGCAGCGACCGCGTCCGCATGGTGATCCAGCCACGGCGCAACGGCAGCCCGGATGCGGGCGGTAGCGCGGCACCCACCACGCCCGGCGCCGGATCGCCCACCTCCGGAGCGCGGTCAGCAACGGGCGGTACGACGAGCTCGCCACCCGCCCCGCTGCGCCCGGCCGAGTCGCTGGGCACGGCGCAGCCCGGACGCTGAGCCGCACGGTGAGCGCAGCGCCTCCCACCAGTCGGCTCATTGCCACCCAGCTGATGAAGGCCTATCACGGGCGCAAGGTCGTCCGCGATGTGTCGGTGGAGGTCGCAAGCGGTCAAGTGGTGGGACTGCTGGGGCCCAACGGCGCCGGCAAGACCACCTGTTTCTACATGATCGTGGGCCTGGTGCCATGCGATGGCGGCAGCATCACGCTGGACGACCAGCCCATCGGACGGCTGCCCATCCATCGCCGCGCCCGCCTGGGGCTTGCTTACCTGCCGCAGGAAGCGTCGGTGTTTCGCAAGCTCACCGTCGAGGAGAACATCACCGCAGTGCTTGAGCTGCAGCGTGATGCCACCGGCGCGCCACTTGAAAAAGCCGAGATCCGTGAGCGGCTCGATCGCCTGATCGATGAACTGCAGATCGGCCATATTCGTTCCAATCCAGCGCTCTCGCTCTCGGGAGGCGAGCGCCGTCGGGTGGAGATCGCCCGGGCATTGGCGAATTCCCCCCGGTTTATCCTGTTGGACGAGCCGTTTGCCGGCGTAGACCCGATTGCGGTCCTCGAGATCCAGCGTATCGTCCGTTTTCTCAAGGATCGTGGCATCGGAGTGTTGATCACAGACCACAACGTTCGAGAAACGCTTGGAATCTGCGACAGGGCTTATATCATTAGGGATGGTACCGTTCTTGCTTTCGGCCGACCCGATGAAGTTGTTGAAAATGACGACGTGCGGCGCTACTACCTCGGTGAACATTTTTCGATGTAGCGCGGCCGCGGGTGGGCTGCGCAAAACCAGGCCCTGATGAAAACCGCTCTCCAGTTCAAGCTTAGTCAGCAGCTCGCCCTCACCCCGCAGTTGCAGCAGTCCATCCGGCTGCTGCAGCTCTCCACGCTCGAGCTGAATCAAGAGATCGAGCAGATGCTGGCCGAGAACCCGCTGCTTGAACGCGATGACGACCCGCTCGGCGAGTGCGTGAGCATCTCGGCAAACGGGACGCTTGATCCACCGCTGCCGCAGGGACTCGCTGATCTGGGCGGAACGCCCGCCGAAACCGCCCAGCGCAACGACGAAGGCGATCGGGAGGCTGACACCGACTCGGGTGGCAGCAATTCGGATGGCGACGACGCGCCTGCAGACTGGGGACACGACAGCGGCTCGCGCTCGCAAAACGATGACGACGACGAGCGCGAATACCCTCAGCTGGCGGGCGCCGGAGTCTCGCTGGTTGAGCACCTGCGCGAGCAGCTCTTCGCCACCCGCCTCGAGCGCCGCGACCGCGCGCTGATCGAGCTCCTGATCGACGAACTGGATCGCGACGGCATGCTCACTACCAGCCTGGACGAGTTCCGCGAGGCGCTGCCCGCCGAGCTCGAGATCGATCCGGACGAAGTGACGGCCGCGCTCAAGCTCTTGCAGAGCTTTGACCCGCCGGGCGTCGCCGCGCGCAATCTGAAGGAATGTCTGCTGCTGCAGCTTGCCCAGACCGACCATGACGACCCGGAGGTGATGGCAGTCGCTCGGGCGATCGTGGTCGACCACCTGGAGCTACTCGCAGCGCGCGATTTTGTTCGGTTGCGGCGAGTGTTGCAGTGCGACGAAGACAGCCTGCGGCAGGCGCACACGCTGATCCGCAGCCTGGAGCCCAGACCGGGCGCCCGCTTCGGGTCGGATGACGCCGGCTATGTGGTGCCCGATGTGATCGTTCGCCGCACGCGGGCCGGCTGGACCGCGGCGCTCAACCCCGATGTGATGCCCAAGCTGCGGGTGAACGACATGTACGCCGACATCCTGCGCCGCAATCGCGGCAGCGCATCGGGCAACCTGTCCGGCCCGCTCCAGGAAGCCCGCTGGATGATCAAGAACATCGCCCAGCGTTTTGACACCATTCTCAGGGTCTCGCAGGCCATCGTGGAGCGCCAGCGCGGCTTCTTCTCACACGGGGCAGTGGCCATGCGACCGCTGGTTCTCCGGGAAATTGCCGACACATTAGATTTGCATGAGTCCACGATTTCACGGGTCACTACACAGAAGTACATGCTCACACCACATGGCACATTCGAGCTCAAGTACTTCTTCGGAAGCCATGTCGCCACCGACACCGGGGGCGCTGCTTCCAGCACCGCGATCCGGGCGCTGATCAAGCAGCTGATCGGCGCCGAAGATGCCCGCCGTCCGCTCTCCGACAGCCAGATCGCCGACATGCTGGGCGAGCAGGGGATCGTCGTGGCCCGCCGCACCGTCGCCAAGTACCGTGAGTCGTTACGCATCGCGCCGGTCGCCCAACGGAAATCGCTCTGATCTTGGCCAGCGGGGTTGGGCGTAATTGTTGGCCCAGTACAACGCAGGGCGCACACCACGTACGTTGGCGCGCCGCAACATCAGATATTGTTGCGGCGCAGCAATATCGTTCGTCGGGAATCCTGGACGCTTGTATACTCGCAGCACTTTTTCCACCGGATTCGCCTTCGATCCGATCGAGCAATCCCGCCGTGAGTCCCCGCGGCTGGGTGCGGAGTCAAACTCCATGAGTCGACTGAACCGGTTGCTTGCTCCGACCAATGTTGTGGTCGGCGTGTCAGTAACCAGCAAGAAGCGTCTTTTCGAGCAGATTGGTTTGCTGTTCGAAAACCTCTACGGCATTGAGCGCAGCCGGGTATTCGACTCGCTATTCGCGCGCGAGCGTCTGGGTTCAACCGGACTTGGAGAAGGGGTCGCGATTCCGCACGGGCGCATCAAGGGCCTGCGCGAGGCACGCGCGGCCGTGGTGCGGCTCACCGAGCCCATCGCATTTGACGCGCCCGACGGACAGCCGGTCTCACTGCTCGTATTTTTGTTGGTGCCTGAACACGCCACCGAAGAGCACCTGGAGATCCTGTCGGAGGTGGCAGAGCTTCTTTCCGATCAGGGCATGCGCAGTCAGATGAACTGCGAGGCCGATTGCGAGCGCCTCTATCAGGCGCTGGCGGTGTGGGAGCCCTGCCGCCCTGCGGCCTGAGTTCGGGCGCGCCCCGAACCGCTAAGCTCACGCACCATCCGAATCCTGGAGCGCCGCGATGAGCGTTACCGTTGCAGATCTATTTGCCGCCAACGCGGAGGAGCTCGCCCTAGCCTGGGTGGCGGGCCGCCCTGGCGAGGCGCGGGAGGTGGCGCAAACCGCAGCCGAGCCCGCCGATCTGATCGGCCACCTGAACCTGATCCACCCCAACCGCATCCATGTCTTCGGTCACCCCGAACTTGATTTCTTTCTGCGCCACGACCCAGCACACCAGCAGGGCATCCTCACCGACCTGGTCGCCGGTCATCCGCCCGCCGTCATCGTCGCCGACAGCTTGCAGCCGCCGGGCGCGCTGATCGATTCAGCCACGCGCGATCGGATGCCACTGATCGCGAGCCCCCTCTCGGCGGCGCGCGTCATCGACACGCTGCGACACTACCTGGGCAAGGCCGCCGCGGAAACCTGTCAGATGCACGGCGTGCTGATGGATGTGCTCGGCATGGGGGTCCTGATCTCGGGCGAATCTGGGCTGGGCAAAAGCGAGCTCGCCCTCGAACTCGTGAGCCGCGGCCACGGACTGGTGGCCGATGATGTGGTCGATCTGAGTCGCATCGCACCCCACACGCTGGAGGGTCGCTGCCCGCCGCTTCTTCGCAATCTTCTGGAAGTCCGCGGGCTAGGCCTTCTTGATATCAGGACGATCTTCGGCGAAACCGCCGTGCGGCCGAAGATGAAGCTCAAGCTCATCGTTCATCTGGTTCGCCGCAGCACCATGGAAAACGAATACCAGCGACTGCCGCTTGAAGCGCTCACACAGGAAGTGCTGGGGGTACCTATTCGAAAGGTGGTGATTCCGGTGGCAGCGGGTCGCAACCTCGCGGTGTTGACCGAGGCCGCCGTGCGAAGCACCGTGCTCCAGCTGCGCGGCTTCGATACGATGGGTGACTTCGTTGAGCGCCAACGCCAGATGATCGAAACCGGCGGTGGCTAGGTGCTTGACGCTTGAGCGCACTGCGCTCGAGTAAGATCACCGCATGCGCGTCATTCTGATCACCGGCATTTCCGGATCTGGCAAATCGATCGCCCTGCGGGTGCTCGAAGATGACGGCTTTTTCTGCATCGATAATCTGCCGGTCCGCTTTCTTCAGGAAGTGATCGGGCACCTGAGCGAACAGGGCGCCGAGCGGGTTGCGGTGGCCATCGATTCGCGCGGTGGGCGCGAACTCGCTGAGCTACCGTCGCTCGCCCACGGACTGAGCCGTTACGGCCACGATGTGAAGGTACTGTTTCTCGATGCGCGTAACGACACCCTGATCCAGCGTTACTCGGAAACCCGGCGACGCCACCCGTTGTCATCGGCAAGCCCCGGCGCAGCGGTGCCCACGCTTACCGAATCGATCGCACACGAACGCGAACTGCTGTCCGAGCTCGAGGGGCTGGGTATCTCCATCGACACCAGCGATCTGCATCCGAACGTATTGCGCACCTGGGTGCGTGACGTGGTCGGCTCCAACCGCGCGGCGCTCACCCTGCTGTTCGAATCCTTTGCGTACAAAACCGGCGTGCCTCTTGACGCTGATCTGGTGTTCGATGTGCGATGCCTGCCCAATCCATTCTACGTGCCGGAGTTGCGCCCGCTCACTGGCCTGGACCGCGCGGTGGCCGGTTACCTCGATGGCATCTCGGCCGTGCAGCAGATGGTGGGCGATGTCACGCGTTTTCTCGAGAACTGGCTGCCGCACTACATCCTCGAGAACCGGAGCTACCTCACCGTGGCAGTGGGCTGCACCGGCGGCCAGCACCGCTCGGTGTACTGCGTCGAGCGGCTCGCCGCCCATTTTCGCAACCGGGAACAGGTGCTGGTCCGCCACCGCGGGGTCGCCATGCGCGAGCAGGCTGCAGGCGCGCACCGATGAACGCGAGCCTCGTGACGCTACCGATTTTTCCGCTGGGCACCGTCCTCTTTCCGGGCGGGGTGCTGCCACTGCGTATTTTCGAAGTGCGCTACATGGACATGGTGCGCGAGTGCATGAACCGCTCGCACCCGTTCGGCGTGTGCCTCATCACGCAGGGTCGGGAAGTCGGTACGCCCGCTGATCATGAATCAACCGGCTGCATGGCGCGCATCGACGACTGGGACATGACCGAGCCGGGCGTGCTGCAGCTGCGCACCGTGGGCACTTCCCGCTTCACCGTGATTGAGCGCAGCGTGGAGGCAAACGGGTTGATCCGCGCCACGGTCGAGTTGATCGAAGACGATCCTGAAGTCCCGGTGCCCGCGGAGCTTGCCGCCTGCTCGGTCCTGATTCGTCGCGTGATCGACGACATCTGCGCCCGCGAGCCTGAACCGGCTCGCCGAATCCTAGCCGAGCCCTACTCACCCGACGCCGCGGGCTGGATTGCCAACCGGCTGGCCGAACTTCTTCCGCTCTCAATGCCGTCGCGGCACATGCTGATGGCGCTCACCGATCCGCTTCGCCGACTCGCACTGATCCACGAAATCCTGCAGCGCGAACAGGTGATCTGAGGGCCCTACCCGCCGTCCGTCGGGTCGCGCCGCTTCCGCAGAGCCGGGTCAGGTCCAACCGACAACGAGAGTTGCTCGAGAAAACCACGCACGGGCTGAGGCAATGCCTGCTGCCCGGCTGTGGCCCGCGCAACCCATATCGTCTGCGACTCGGTCGCAAGCACGCCGCCGCGACCCACCTCGATCAGCATCGGGTGCGCGATCAGGCGAAAGTGCGTAAACGCATGGTGCACTGGGGCAAGCGCCGTCACCCGCCAGGGCGTGACACCAAAGCGCGCCACGGCGGCCTCGGCTGCGCGCTCGCGCTCACCCGGGGCCACCTCGGGAAAGCTGAGTAGCCCACCCCAGATGCCGGTTGGCGGTCGGCGCTCAAGAAGCACCGAATCCTGATCCAGGATCACCAGCCAGCCGGCCTCGCGAACCGGCGTCGCGCGGGGCGGTCGTGCCATCGGTAACAAAGCCTGACGACCCTCGATCCGCGCGACGCAGCTCGCCGCCACCGGGCAACTGTCGCAACGCGGGCGCGAGCGCACACAGGTCTGCGCTCCCAGGTCCATGAGACCCTGCGTGTAGCGCTCGATATCGCGCTCGGGCAGTTCACGCTGGGCGATCGCCCAGAGCATCTGTTCAACCCGCCGTTCGCCGGGCCAGCCCGCCACCCCGAAGTGCCGGCAAAGCACGCGTTTCACATTGCCATCGAGGATCGCTGAGCGCTCCCCGAACGCGAACGCGGCGATGGCCGCAGCCGTGGAGGGTCCGATTCCCGGCAGCTCGGCAAGCGCTGCGGCCGAGCCGGGGAAGCGTCCGCCGTGCTGCCGCACCACGCTCTGCGCGCAGCGGTGAAGATTACGCGCCCGGCTGTAGTAACCGAGCCCGCTCCAGAGTTCCATCACCCGCTCGAGCGGCGCTGCGGCGATCGCAGCCACGTCGGGAAAGCAGTCAAGAAACCTGAGGTAATAGGGAATGACGGTGCGCACCTGCGTCTGCTGCAACATCACCTCTGAAAGCCAGATGCGATAGGGGTCGCGAGTGCCCTGCCAGGGGAGATCGTGCCGCCCGAACTGCGCCTGCCAGCGAACGATTCCTGCGGCGAAAGCGTGCCCGGTTGTCATCGGCTGAGGCTTCTGCCAGGGCTAGCGCGGCTGACAAGTCGCGCAGAAATAGGTGGCGCGCTGCTGCTGGCGGATGAGCTTGACCGGCGCTGCACACACCCTGCAGGGTTCGCCCGCACGGCCATAGACACCGCAGTCGAGCTGGAAATAGCCGCCGCTGCCATCGGACCCAACAAAATCGCGCAGACTGCTGCCGCCCCGCTCAATCGCTTCGGCTAGCGTGGCGCGGATGGCCTGCGCCAGACGATCGCAGCGGGCAAGGGACAGCCGGGCCGCGGCGACCGTCGGTCGGATACCGGCGCGAAACAGACTTTCCGATGCATAGATGTTGCCTACGCCCACTACGCAGTGCCCGGCAAGGAGCCATTGCTTGACCGCCACCCGCCGACCGCGCGACGCACGGTAAAGCCAGGCCCCATCGAAACGCGCATCAAAAGGCTCGATACCCAGGCTCGCGAGAAGGCTGTGCGCCACGACCGGGCCGTTGGATGCGTCATGCCAAAGCATGGCGCCAAAGCGTCGGGGGTCGTTGTAGCGCAGCATTCCACGGTCAGTGACGATATCGATGTGATCGTGCGCGATGAGGGGTGGAGCCTGCGAAAACCAGCGAAGCGTGCCGGACATGCCCAGGTGAACGATCAGGGTGCCACTGCCAACATCGAAGAGCAGATACTTGCCTCGCCGCTCAACCGCCAGCACGGTACGACCTGCGAGCCTCGCTTCGAGATCGGCGGGCACTGGCCAGCGCAGCCGCGCTTCGCGGACCTGCGCGGCGCGCACTGTCGCACCGCGCACTTGCGGTCCGAGACCACGGCGCACAACTTCAACTTCGGGCAATTCAGGCATTGACAGGGTCGGTTGGGGTCCTTGCTTGCGAGCCAGTGTAATTGAACCTACCATCCGAACATGATGGCTGTGCCCGAAACGGGTATTGCGGCCCCCTATCCTCTAATCGCCTGCCCCCTCATACCCATGAATTCACCCGGCCGACGGCTCGGCTCGCTGATGGTTCGCTTCCTGCCCGCGGCGCTCCTTGCAGGGGCCGCCGGGCTCGCGGTCGCGCAGGCGCCCGCCGATCAGGCACCGGCCACCGCCTCCGCGCGCGCGTTTCCCGAGATCGATCTCTCGCCACAGATCCTGTTCCAGGTGCTGGCAGCCGAGATCGCCGCGCAGCGCGGCGAGGTCGGAAGCTCTGCTGCCACTTATCTGTCGCTTGCCCGGCGCACCCGCGACCCCCGCCTCGCACAACGTGCGACCGAGCTCTCGCTCGCCGCGCGCGCACCCGACCGGGCGCTTACGGCTGCGCGCCTATGGCTCGAGATCGAACCCTCATCGAGGCTCGCTTCGCAGACCGTCGATGCGTTACAGCTCAGCACCGGCGCACTCTCAACGGCCGAGCCCACGCTACGGACCCGACTCGAACGCGCCCGCCGCGATGGCACCTTGCCGCAGACTTATGAAAGCCTGCAGGCGGCGCTCCTTCGGGCACCCGACAAGAAGCAGGCGCTTGCGCTTCTCGAACGCCTGGCAGCCCCCGATCAGGCGGTTGCCGCAGCCCGGCTCGCGCTCGCCGCCATCGCCTCCGCGGCCGACGCCCACGAACGCGCTGCAGCCGAGGCCGCTGAGGCATATCGGCTCTCGCCTGATGATGAGAACACCGCGGTCATGGCCGCACGCTACGGGGCGCGCGCCCCCGGCGGCATGAACAACGCGCTCACGCTTCTCGAACAGTTTCTTGCCCGTCAGCCGCGCTCGCTCGAGGCGCGGTTCACGCTCGCGCGCCTGCTCTCCCAGGCGGGCCGCGCTGATGATGCGCGCACCCAGTTCGAAGCCGCGCTCGCGCTCGACCCCACCAATCCGGTGATCCTGTTTTCACTCGCCCAGGTGGCGGCACAAGCCGGCCAGAGCAGCCTTGCCCAGGGCTATCTTCAGCGCTATCTCGATCTGCCGGCGGAGATCGCTCGCGACAACGCCATTGCCATGTTGTTTCTCGGTCAGATCGCCGAAGAGGAAAAGCGCTTCGAAGACGCCATCGGCTGGTATGCAAAGATCGATTCCGGCGAGCAGGTCGACACCGCGCGCATCCGGCGGGCGCTCCTCCTCGGGCGGCTCAAGCGAATCGATGAAGCGCTCTCCGTGCTTCGGGAAGAGATCCCCGACGACCCGCGCGCGCGCGCCCGCCTCATCACCGTTGAGGCCCAGGTGCTGCGCGAAGCCGGCCGATATGCCGATGCCTTCAAAGTGCTTGACGACGCGCTCACGCGCCAACCCGACGACACCGACCTGCTCTATGACCACGCGATGGCCGCTGAAAAGGTCAACCGGCTCGACCTGCTCGAGGCAAGCCTTCGGAAGCTGATCGAGGCCAAGCCCGATCATGCCCATGCCTACAACGCCCTCGGCTACACACTCGCCGATCGCAACCTGCGGCTGGGCGAGGCGCAGCGCCTGATTGAGAAGGCGCTCGAGCTCGCGCCCGACGACGCACACATCCTAGACAGCATGGGCTGGGTGCTGTTTCGGCGAGGCGACCTCGAGGGCGCGATCCGCTACCTGCGTAAGGCGTTTGCGCTTCGCGCCGATGTCGAGATCGGCGTGCATCTGGGCGAGGTCCTGTGGCAGGCGGGCATGCAGGACGAGGCAAGGCGGCTGTGGCGCGAGGCACGTGAACGCGAACCTGCCAATGAAGTGCTCCGCGAGACACTCGTCCGGCTCAACATCACCCTATGAACACGGCCCGGGGGGCCTGCGATGCGGCGACGGCGGCCGCCGTCGCCCCCCCTCGTCGTGGCCCGCTTGCTGCGCTTGCCGCCATGCTTGTGCTCGGGGGCTGCGCCGCGCTGGCCCCCGATGCCATACCGCCCGATCCCACGCGCAGCGTCACACCCAGTGAATGGACCGGCCGGTTCGCCGCGCTCTACACACAGCCCGGCACGCCGGGTGAGACGCAGAACGCAAGCGGGCGGTTCAGGCTCAGCCAGCGTGACGGTAAAACGCTTCTCGAGCTGTCCACCCCAATCGGCCAGACGATCGCGCAGGCACAGGTCGACCAACAGGGCGCACGGCTCACCGATCATCAGGGCCGCCACTACCAGGCAGCGTCAGTCGAAGCCCTCACCGAGCAGCTGTTCGGCTGGCGCGTGCCGGTGCTGCGCCTACCCGCCTGGCTGCAGGGACAGTTCGGGCCCGCCGGTCAGGCAGGCCCCGGGCAGAGCTGGGCCGGTCACGAAGCAGGCTGGGAACTGAGGGTTGAAAATTGGCTCGATGACCGCTCGGTTCGCACGCTCCAGCTGTCCTGGCCCGCAATGGGCGTTGCCGCAGATCGCCGATTGCGGCTACGGCTGATCGTGGACGCCGCCTCATGATCACCGAACTTCGCCATCTACCGGCGCCAGCAAAGCTGAATCTGTTCCTGCATGTGACTGGCCGCCGGGCCGATGGCTATCACCTGCTTGAGACCGTGTTCGAGATGGTTGACCTGGACGACCGGATCCATCTGCGCGTGCGGCACGATGGCGTGATCGGGCGGCTGGGGACGCTCCCTGGCATTGATCCCGACACCGACCTGACGGTGCGCGCAGCGCATCTCCTCGCACGACAGACCCAGTGCCCGCTGGGCGTTGAAATCGAACTCGAAAAGCGGATTCCCATCGGCGGCGGCCTGGGCGGCGGGAGTTCCGATGCGGCGACCGTACTGATGGGCCTCAACCGGTTATGGGGGCTCGGGCTCACCCCCGACCAGCTCGCCCCGATCGGCGCGCAGCTGGGCGCCGACGTGCCGTTCTTCATTTTCGGTGAAACCGCCTACGCCACAGGCGTGGGCGACGAGCTTACGGCGTGCCCCCAACCCGCGCGAAGCTATGTCCTGATCGCTCCCGGTGTGGGGGTCGCAACACCCCGGGTTTTCGCGGATCCCGGTTTGACACGCGATACGAAACCGCTCAAAATCGACGGTCTTTTGCGAGGCCAGTCGGTCTTTTGCGGAAGGAACGATCTCGAGCCGGTTGCCGCGCGGCTGGAAGCAAAGGTTGCAGCATCACTTTCGCTTCTTGGTGATGCAGCCCGTTCGGTCGGGATTGATCCGGGGCTCACCCGAATGAGTGGGTCGGGCTCCACGGTTTTTCTACCGGTTCCGGAAGATCATTTGGCTGCCGTTGTTCGCTTTCTGGATACCGGCAACAGGCTCTGCGAAGGGGCTTCCGTCCATGTGGTCAGGTCGGTTGCACGGCATCCGCTTCGCAGTTGGGCGTTTGCCTGAAAAGCTTCGATTCAGCCAGTTGCCCTGCAACAGGCGGGTCTGGGCAGAATCACCACATTGGGGAGTCGCCAAGTTGGTTAAGGCACCGGATTTTGATTCCGGCATGCGTAGGTTCGAATCCTACCTCCTCAGCCAAACCCTCCGTGCCGGCGGCCGCTAAAAAGCCCGTCGGCGCTTCGTCTGCGCACTAATCAGGTGGTTCGATGCTCTCAGGATACCGTCGTCACGCGGAGTCGCTGTCGCCCGAGGGCCTGATGGTGTTCACCGGCAATGCCAATCCCAGGCTTGCCGCTGACATCGCCCACCATCTGCATCTCAAACTCGGCAAAGCAACCGTTGGCCGCTTCTCTGACGGCGAGGCCATGGTCGAAATCCTCGAGAACGTGCGCGGCAAAGACGTGTTCGTGGTGCAGTCCACTTGCGCGCCCACCAACGACAACCTCATGGAAGTGATGATCATGGTCGATGCGCTCAAGCGCGCATCGGCCGGTCGCATCACGGCTGCACTGCCCTATTTCGGCTACGCGCGCCAGGACCGGCGAGTGCGCTCGTCGCGGGTGGCGATCAGCGCCAAGGTCGTGGCCAACATGCTGCAGATCGCAGGCGTTGACCGCGTCCTCACCATGGACCTGCACGCTGATCAGATCCAGGGGTTCTTCGACATCCCGGTGGACAACATCTACGCAGCGCCGGTCATGCTCGCCGACCTGCACAAGTCCCCTTACGACGATCTGCTGGTGGTCTCGCCCGATGTGGGCGGCGTGGTCAGGGCGCGCGCCATTGCCAAGCGCATCGACTCCGATCTGGCCATCATCGACAAGCGCCGGCCCAAAGCCAATGTATCCGAGGTCATGAATATCATTGGCGATGTGTCGAACCGCACCTGCGTCATCATGGATGACATCGTCGACACCGCCAACACGCTGGTCAAGGCAGCAGCGGCGCTAAAAGAGCACGGCGCAAAGCGGGTGCTCGCCTACTGCACGCATCCGGTGCTGTCGGGTGCGGCCGTCGATCGGGTCAAAGATCCGGCACTCGATGAACTGGTCGTGATCGACACCATCCCGCTCTCTGCCGAGGCGCGCGCCTGCGGCAAGATCCGCGTGCTCTCCTGCGCGCAGTTGTTTGCCGAAACCATATTGCGCATCAACCGCGCTGATTCGGTGTCTTCGCTGTTTGTGGATTGATCACCGTCTCCCGAGGTTCTGAAGCCCAGATTTTTCAAGGTGCCCGCGGCAGCCGCCGCGGGCGTGTCAGCAACGCCCGGTATCCTGGTCGCGGGTTCCGGGTTAAGCGAGTCGCAAGGCTCGCATTTGAAAGGAGTGCACGATGAAAGTCGTCGCCACCACACGCAAGGAGCAGGGATCGAGTGCGAGCCGCCGCCTGCGTCGCAGCCATCAGGTTCCCGGCATTATTTATGGCGGAAGCAACGAGCCCACGCCCATTGCCATTGAACACAACCCGCTCTACCACGCACTTCGCGTTGAGACCTTCCACTCATCCATTCTCGACATGGAACTCGACGGCCAACCGGAACAGGTGCTGCTGCGCGATATCCAGTGGCATCCCTATCGTCAGCAGGTGATGCATATCGACTTCCAGCGCGTGTCGGCTGATCGCCCGATTCACATGCGCGTACCGCTCCACTTCCGCAACCAGGAAGCCTCGCCCGCGGTCAAGCAGTCCGGCGGCATCGTCGGCCACGTGCTCACCGAAATCGACATCACCTGCCTGCCCAAAGATCTGCCGGGCTTCATCGATGTCGACCTCAGCAACCTCGAGTCTGGCAAGCCGCTCCACGTCCGTGACATTCAGTTCCCGGCAGGCGTCTCGCCGGTGCTGCGCGCGAAGGAGAACCCGGTAGTGGCCACGGTCACCATCCCGGGCGCGGAAGAGGCACCCGCGGCTGCAACCGCGGCTGCACCCGCGGCGCCCGCCAAGGGGGCACCCGCCGCCAAGGCTGCACCGGCCGCCAAGCCCGCTGCCAAGAAGTAATCCGGGCCTCGCGTCACCTCGGGGTGCCCGCATGCGCCCCGAGGCACTCCTCCCATGAGCGGTATCCGCCTGATCGCAGGGCTTGGTAACGTCGGCGCCGAATACGACGACACGCGCCACAACGCCGGCTTCTGGTTTCTTGACGCGCTCGCTCGCGCGCACGGGGCAACATTTGCCCGTCAAAGCAAGTTTTTTGGTGACGTCGCCCGTCTCAATGCAGGCAGCGAGCCGGTCCACCTGGTCAAACCCACCACTTTCATGAACCGGTCCGGGCAGGCGGTTGCCGCGCTGGCCGGTTTCTATCGAATTCCACCGGAAGCCGTGCTGGTGATTCATGACGAACTCGATCTGCTGCCTGGCATCGCCAAGCTCAAGCAGGGGGGCGGTCACGCGGGTCATAACGGTTTGAAGGACATCACCGCCCGGCTCGGTTCAGCCGCCTTCTGGCGCATGCGGATTGGAATCGGCCATCCGCGCACGCTTGAGCTCGAGCAGGCGGTCATTGATTTCGTGCTGCATCGGCCCTCGCGTGACGATCGTGCACGGATCGATCAGGCGATTGACGCTGGGCTTGGCTGTGTTCCCGATCTGCTAGCAGGCCGAATCGAGCAGGCCATGAAGCGCTTACATACCCAGCCCAAGGGCTGAACCGCTTGCGCGCTGCTGTTCGGCGCGGGCCGGCGCTGTCCCCGAGCGGGCCGCCGCGGGGCGGCGTCAGGGGCGTTCGTTGGCCACGCCCGCCGGCACATGGCCCGCAGGCCCGAATCGCGCGGCCTGCTGCACATGCCCGGTCTGGTCATCAAAAAAGAAATCGGGCTCGAACTCCTTCAGGAAGGGGCCTTTGCCAAGCCCCCCCAGGAACATTGCTTCGTCAACGCCCACCCCCCAGGCCATGAGCGTGCGGATCGCGCGTTCGTGGGCGGGGGCACTGCGGGCGGTGACCAGCGCAGTTCGGATCCGCATAGGCGCGCCCGAGCCACCACGCAGCCGATGGAGCGCTTCAAGTAGCGGCTTAAACGGGCCGGGTGGCAGCGGATTGGCAGCGCGATCGGCCTCGTGGCGCTGGAAGGCATCGAGCCCGTTGGCCTGATAGACCCGCTCCGATTCATCGGAAAACAGCACGGCATCGCCGTCGAAGGCAATCCGAATCTCATCAGGGTGCGACTCAGAGGCCTTCACCGACTCCGGAAACACGCGAGCAGCCGGAAAGCCTGCCTCGAGCGCCGCTCGCACATCGTCTGAGTTCGCCGAAAGAAACAGGTTGGCCGCGAGGGGCACCAGGTAAGGCCAGGGTGTGCGGCCACTGGTGAACACACCGCGCTCGAGCCGCAGCCCCTCGTGGCGCGCGGAGCGGAACACTCGAAGTCCACTCACGGGGTCATTGCGCGAGAGCACGACCACCTCGATCCGACGCCGCTCGGGCGGGGAATCGACGGGATCGAAGGCGAGCAGTTTCTTGACCAGCGCATGGGCGACACCCGGCGCGGCCGGCTGCTCGAGGCGGTCGCGCTGCAGCGCCATGTAGGCCTGCGCGTCGCCGCCCTCGAAAACACGGTTCTCCTCTTCGAAATCGAACACCGCGCGCGAGGAGATCGCGACAACGAGCTTGCCTTCCAGGGTGGGTGCCATGATGGGAGTAGAGAGTAGGCATTGTTGGCGGTTGACGCAATCGGTGCGGGTATCGCTCGACCGGATCGCAGTCGACTTGGTCGGGCTTTGCCCGGGCGCACCGGGCCCCGAGCGGACCTACGCCTTGACCCCACAGGCCGGACGGCGCTACCGTCGGCCTCCTCACGATTCCGAGATACCCCGATGAATGTCGCTGCCGACCCCGACCGCGTTCCCCTGATCACCGACGAACTCGACGAACTTCACGCCATTGCGGGGCTCAACGCCCAGCGCATCATCGAACTCGGATGCGGACCGGCCGACATGGCGCGCCGACTGGCCAAGCGGTTTCCAAGCTGCTCGATTGCCGCACTCGAGATCGACGCGGTTCAGCATCAGAAAAACCTCGCGAACCCGCAGCCCGGCATCGCGTTCATCGAAGCGGGCGCGCAAGCCGTTCCGTTTGCCGACGCGAGCTTCGATCTGGCGATCATGCTGAAGTCGCTCCATCACGTGCCGCTTTCCCTCATCGATCAAGCGATCGGCGAGGTGGCGCGCGTGGTCAAGCCCGGTGGCCTTTTTTATGTGTCCGAGCCGGTCTATGGCGGCGCCTTCAATTCGCTGATTCGCCTTTTCAACGACGAGGGGGTGGTGCGCGCCTCCGCGCAGCGCGCGCTTGATCAGGCGATCGCGCAAACCGGCCGGTGGCGACAGATTGCCGAGCGGCGTTTCGGGCTCTCCAGCACCTTTCCGAACTTCGAGGCGTTCGAAACCAAGCAGATGCGGCCAAGCTACGCCGACCATCGCCTGGACGACGCCAAGGTCGCCGAGGTGCGGGCGGCTTTTGAGCCCTTCATGACCGCGGGCGGCGCCACCTTCGTGCGGCCCCTCCATGTGCGCGTCCTCACCCGCCTCCCGAACTGAAGCGCATCAGTACAATGGCGCTCCCCGCCGCGGCGTCTGCGCCGCGATCAGCTCCGAAGGAATCGCCATGTCGCTCAAATGCGGAATCGTCGGCCTGCCCAATGTCGGCAAGTCCACGCTGTTCAATGCGCTGACCAAGGCCGGCATCGCCGCCGAAAACTATCCCTTCTGCACCATCGAGCCCAACGTCGGCATTGTGGAAGTACCCGACCCGCGGCTTGCCGCGCTCGCTGAGATCGCAAAGCCCCAGCGGGTGCTGCCCGCGACCGTCGAGTTCGTTGATATTGCCGGGCTGGTCGCGGGCGCCTCCAAGGGCGAAGGGCTGGGTAACCAGTTCCTCGCCAACATTCGCGAGACCGACGCGATCGTGCATGTGGTGCGTTGCTTCGAAGACAGTAACGTGATTCACGTGAGCGGCAAGATCGATCCGCTTTCCGACATCGAAATCATCAACACTGAGCTCGCGCTGGCCGATCTGGCCACAGTCGACAAGGCACTGGTGCGCTACACAAAAGCAGCGCGTGCCGGCGGCGACAAGGAAGCGCAGCGCCTGGTCGCCGCGCTCGAGAAATGCATGGCCGTCCTGAACGAAGCCAAGCCGGTGCGCTCACTCGACCTCTATGACGAAGAGAAGGCGGTGTTAAAGCCTCTCTGCCTCATCACAGCCAAGCCCACGATGTATGTGGCCAACGTGAAAGAGGGCGGCTTTGCCGACAATCCGCACCTCGAAGCGGTGATGCGTCACGCCGCCAGCGAAAACTCAGTGGTCGTGCCCGTGTGTGCTGCGATCGAAGCCGAAATCGCTGATCTGTCCGATGACGACAAGATGGTGTTCCTTGCCGACATTGGCATGGAAGAACCGGGGCTGAACCGAGTGATCCGCGCGGCCTTCAAGCTCCTGGGTCTGCAAACCTATTTCACCGCCGGCGAAAAAGAGGTGCGGGCCTGGACCGTGCGCGTGGGCGCCACCGCCCCGCAGGCCGCCGGGGTGATCCATACCGACTTCGAGCGCGGCTTCATTCGCGCAGAAACCATCGCCTACGACGAGTACATCGCCTGCAAGGGCGAAAACGGCGCCAAGGACAAAGGCAAGATGCGCCTGGAGGGGAAAGACTATGTGGTACGCGACGGTGATGTCATGCACTTCCGGTTTAACGTCTGAAACCATCACTTCGCGGGGAACCCTGCCATGCCAGTCAATCTGAACAGTGGAAACACCACCTACTCCGTCAACAACAGTCGTATTGAGAAGTTCCTGGGCGCAGCCGATCGCGACGCAGCGCTGCGGATGGGTGGCTGGGATCGATTCAAGGACTACTTCCGGGCCGATAACGACAAGAAGGCCACCAAGATCGCCGCAATTTATGACTCGATCGTCGCGGCGGCGCCTGGCGACCGGACGCCCTTCGTCATGCTCGACCGCTTCAATGCGCTAAAGCGTATGGCCGCCTTGCCCGAGGACCGGGCGCAGTTCCGAGCAACGTTCACGGCGCCCGGCGCCGAAGCGGGCGCAGCCCCCAACACCTGGGGCTATGCGTTTTCCATCGGGGACACCCGCATCCATGAGGCGAGCGGCATACCCGATGCCGGTGAGTCGCTCGCGAAGACATTCCAGCAGGCCATGATGGTGACGGAACTGGAACACCACATCGATTCGCTTCCGAGCGCATTTGAGGTCAGCGAGGCGACCCGCCAAGTCGACGATCGATACCTCGCTGACAAGGTGACCATCATGGCTCACCGGTCCCATGATGGATCCCCCGCGCAGCGTCTTCGCGATCATCTGGACGATATTTTTTTCTGCGGTGACAACCTCTCGCGCCTGGAGAGAGACCCAAATGGCGGGCCGCTGGTTGCGACCTTCTCAGCAGCGGACGGCAGCAGGACCGAAACGCTGGAATTCAACGCGAACTCCGATCCGCGGGATCCCTTACAGCCCTGTGGAGCGACGCTTGAGCGGTGGCTCAACAAAAAGGATTTTTCCTCGATCCGGAACCTGATCGAAAAGAGGGCAAAGAGCGTCGAGGACAATAAATCGGTCAACGATTTTTCGGGGATGAGCAAGGAAGTCGTCGCGAAGGTCGCTCAAGCGGTTGGCAAGCCCGTGGACACATTTTCGCTCCTGAACGGCTCGGCGCAGACCGAACTGGCTGAGGCGATCCACGCGGTCTATCAGGCGCGACCAGAATCGGCAACGCCAGCCATCGCTAAGCTTTTCAACATGAAAATCGACGGCTACACCGACCAGGATCCCGACTTCGCCGTCAGAAATTTTCTTGGGCAGCCTTTTTGCGCCCAAAACCCGCAGTTCCTTGCAGAGGCGCGGCAAGTCGCCACGCTGGCACAGCAGGCACAGGCAGCCAACATGAACGAGGACGACGTGCCGCTGGCGGGTATTCCGCCGGTGCCCGACCTGCGTGCGCCCAAGGGGCCCGCCGACCAGTTCCTCGCGGAACATCTGTCCAATTATCGAACGATGAACATCCTGGGGACGGTCGTGGGTGGCGGCGCCCGGCCTGCGGGCGATTACCTGGTCGGTGCCACACAGGACGAGGTGCTGGCCAAGATCAAGGAGGCAGGCTTCACCACCATTCTGTCCATCGATCAGGGTCCGGACTCGCAGGGTCTGACCGCGGCAATCGAAAAGGCCGGTCTAAAACATGAGATTGATGACACATATGAATTCCCGGACTGGGAGTACGCGCCGCGCGGTTTGTACTCAAATATCAAACGTTTCATCGAAGACAAGACAGCGGCAAACGAACGCGTCTTTATCCACTGCGGCGCGGGTAATGGCCGAACTGGCACGGTGTTGTCGGCTCTGGTCCTGAGCGATCTGGTCGAGGGCGAGCGATCGCGCCGGCAACAGGCGGGCGCGAGTTTCGATCAGGGGCATTACGCGAATGCGCCAAAAGTGAGCGTTGGCGCCAAGTACTGGGTGCCGCGCGACAATGACGGTGACCGCGTTGGCGCTCCCCAGGTGAAGGCGACGTCATACGACATACCTTACCTTGCGGCACACGCCATACAGGCTGTGCGCGACGCGGTGAGCGACAATCCGATCCGGCCTGGCCAGGCCGTCGAAACCAATGAGCAGCTGGTCGACGTTGCTAATTTCGTCGCGGTTCTGCTGCCGCCTGCCCCACCGGCGCAGTTTGTCTGAACAAATACGCCCCGCCGCAAACAGCGCCCTCGGCCCGCCCGGCTCACCGGGCGCGCTCACCGACTGTAAAAGCCCGCGACGCGCACTTCGCTATGGGCCTCTTTCAATCTCGAGTCTGACCCATTCCTCAAGGACCCTTCGCATGAACTTCCCCTCATACGCCACCCTCGCGCTCGAAATGGTCGAGCCGCATGTGCTCGTCATCAAGCTGAACCGCCCCGAGGTTGCCAACGCCATCAACACCCAGATGGGCCACGACATGCTCGATCTGTGGCGCAGGCTCACCGACAACTCGGGCGACGTACGCTGCGCCATTCTCACCGGCACGGGCGACAAGATCTTCTGCGCGGGCGGCGATCTGAAAGAACGTAACGGCATGACCAAGCAGCAGTGGGTGGCGCAGCACGAACTCTTCGAGCGCGCCTACTGGACGCTCGTTGAGGTGCCCGTTCCCATCATCGCAGCCATCAACGGCCATGCCTACGCGGGCGGGCTCGAAACCGCGCTCGCCTGCGATTTTCTCTATGCGGCCAATACCGCGCGTTTTGCGCTCACCGAAGTGTCGATCGGCATCATGCCGGGCGGCGGCGGCACACAGAACCTGCCCCGCGCAGTGGGCGAGCGCCGCGCCAAGGAAATCATTCTCACCGCCAAGCCTTTCAGCGCACAGCAGGCGGCCGACTGGGGGCTGGTCAATCGCGTCTGCGAACCGGCAGAACTGATGCCCGCCGCACTTGAAACCGCGCGAGCGATTGCCGGCAACGCACCGCTATCGATTCGTCAGGCGAAGAAATCGATTCACTTCGGCCTGCAGATGGAACTCAAGACCGCCTACCGGTTTGAGGTCGAGGCCTACAACCATCTGGTAGAAACCGAAGACCGCTATGAAGGCATTCGCGCCTTCAACGAAAAGCGAAAGCCCGTCTTCAAGGGCAAGTGATTTCAGGGAGAGCGATCAATGAGCACACATCAGGCAAGCGCCGCCGACCAGACAGGCGTCAGCATTCCGCTGGGCGAAGACTATCCCGACATCCGCGAGAGCGTACGCCGGATCTGCCAGGATTTTCCCGGGAAGTATTGGCGAGATCTCGAAGCGCAAGAAGCCTACCCGTCGGAGTTTGTTCAAGCGATGACCGATGCGGGCTACCTCGCAGCGCTCATCCCAGAGGAATATGGCGGCGCGGGTCTTCCGCTTCGCGCAGCCTCCATCATCCTCGAGGAAATCCACGCCGAGGGCTGTAGCGCGGCTGCCGCACACGCGCAGATGTACATCATGGGAACGCTGCTTCGCCACGGCTCGCAGGAGCAAAAGCGTCGCTATCTGCCCAAGATCGCAAGCGGCGAGCTTCGTCTGCAGGCCTTTGGCGTTACCGAACCCACCACGGGTTCGGACACCACGCGGCTCAAAACCCGCGCAGTGCGCGACGGCGACCACTACGTGATTCACGGTCAGAAGGTCTGGACCTCGCGCGCGCTTTATTCCGATCTGATGCTGCTCCTCGCGCGCACCACGCCGCTTGACGAAGTGAAAAAGAAAACCGAAGGGCTTTCGGTATTCCTCGTGGATATCCGTGAGTGCCGCGGCAAAGGGCTGGAAATCAGGCCGCTCAAGGCAATGACCAACCACAACACCACCGAGGTGTTCTTCGAGGGAGCCCGCGTGCCCGCCGAGAACCTGATCGGTGAGGAAGGCAAGGGGTTTCGCTACATCCTGGACGGGATGAATGCTGAGCGAATACTGGTGTCATCCGAGTCGATTGGCGATGCTCGCTGGTTCATCCGTACCGCGTCGAAATACGCGAGCGAACGCGTGGTCTTCAACCGACCCATCGGCCAGAACCAGGGGATCCAGTTTCCGATCGCTCGCGCCTACGCGGAAACGCAGGCGGCCGACCTCATGCTGAGGAAAGCGGCCGCGCTTTTCGAGGCGGGGTTACCGTGCGGCGATGATGCCAACATTGCGAAACTGCTGGCGTCGGAAGCTTCCTGGCATGCAGCCGAGGCCTGTATGCAGACCCACGGTGGCTTTGGCTATGCACGCGAATATGATGTGGAACGCAAGTGGCGCGAGGCGCGCATTCAGCAGATTGCGCCGATCTCCACCAACATGGTGCTCGCTTATATCGGCGAGCATGTGCTGGGCATGCCGCGCTCGTACTGATTGCGTTGCAAGGGCCGCGCGCCGCCGCGGAATCGGCTGCGCGCGGGCCGCTTTGAACGGGTGAGCTCGCGCCCCTCGCGTAGCCTCGATCGCAACAACGCGCGAGCTTCCCCTGTCTGCAAACGGGTTTGCTTTGCTCAGTGAAACTCGAGCAGCGACCCGTAGCCCGCCATGCGGTCCTGAATGCCACAGGTGCGCAATGCGTGCCAGTAAGTGGCGGTGTTGATGGCAATCACCGGCTTACCCAGGAACAGCTCGGCCGCCGCAGCCAGCCGGATCATGGAAAGATTGGTGCCCACCTGAACGATGGCATCGATGTCGTCGCCGTCGAGCTCGCGGATGGCCTGACGACACATCTCGTCGGTGGAGTGGGCGATCAGCACGGGGCTCGGGCGCTTCAGACACACATCACGCACCACGGTAAAGCCGCTGTCTTCATAGAAACGGCGCACCTGCTCATTGGCCACTTCGAAGTAGGGCGAGAAAAACGCGATGCGTTTGGCGCCCAGCGTCTCAAGCGCAGCAGCGGTGGCAAACGACCCGCATGACACGCCCACGCCGGCATGCTCGGAGAGCTGCTTCACATAGGCCTCGGCACCCTTGCGGCCATCCCAGAATGTGGTGGCCGACATGCCCATCACCAGATACTGCATTTCGCAGCTTTTCAGCACCTCGATCGCGGCCAACGTCTCGCCCATGATCGCCTTCACCAGCCGCAGAAAGTCTTCGTTGTTGTTCACCGGCATGTTCGGGATGATGATCCGGCTGTAGTGGTTGGTGACACCGATCGGGCGAAGATCATCGAAATCTGGCTGAACGATGGTGTTGGTGGACGGGCCGGTGACGCCGAAAATCTTCCGGTAGCCAAGGTGGTCGGGCATGTTGTGAGGCTCCTTGAGACGGCGCCAAGCGAGGCGCCGGTTGGGAAAGCGGACTGCCTGCCAGGGCGGTCCAGGGAGATGAAAAGTGAATCAGCCTTCGGAGTCGGCATGCGCCTTGTCAAACGCTGCCACCCAGTCGAACCCCATCATCTGCGAGAACTCGGGGAAGGGGTAGAGCGGCTGCGTCATGCCGGCTGTTGAACCGTCAGCGCGCAGCTTTTCATAAACCGAGCGGACAGCGGCCCCGGTGGCGAGAAAGGCCGAGGCAGGAAAGATGGCAAGCGAATAGCCAATTTCGGCCAGCATCGCGTGGGTGAGCACCGGCGTGCGTCCGCCATCGACCATGTTGGCCACCAGCGGCAGATCGAACGAGCGGCCGAGCGTGCGCATCTCCTCCTCGGACTCAGGGCTCTCGATGAACAGCAGGTCGGCGCCAGCGCGCGCATAGACTTCGGCGCGCCGCATCGCCTCATCGAGCCCGTGGGTAGTGCGCGCATCGGTGCGCGCGATGATCAGAAAATTCGGGTCGTTGCGAGTTTCGACCGCCACCCGGATCTTGGCGGCCATTTCCTCGGCGCTTACCACCTTGCGGCCCAGCATATGGCCACACTTCTTGGGAAACTGCTGATCTTCGAGCTGGATCGCGCAGGCACCCGCGGCTTCATAGCCGCGAACCGTGTGCATCACGTTGAGGAGGCCACCGTAACCGGTGTCGCCATCGCAGATCATGGGCGTGGAGGTAATGCTCGCGAACTGCGCCACCCGGTTCACCATGTCGGTGTAGGTAGCAAGCCCCGCATCAGGCAAACCGAGGTAGGACGCGACCGTACCGTAGCCGGTCATGTAGAGCGCCTCGAACCCCATCGAGTCGGCGATCTTCGCCGAGATCATTTCAAACACGCCCGGCGCGATCGTGAGCTTGCCGCGCTGGATGCGCGCGCGAAGCTGAGCCCGGCGCTCAGCATTGGAAAGCGTGTTCAATCCCTGTCTCGTCATGGTGGTGCCTTTCGTTGCTGGTTTCAATTGAAGCTCCGGCCGATTTCGGCTGGCTGTCATGGAATGTACACAAAATGGCTTGCATGGTTGAGCCCCGAGCGGCGATCAGCGAACGGGACCCGATTCAGAATCGGATACAGTTGCGGCAAATGAAACACTCGCTGGAGGAGATCTCGGATGCGCGCATTGTGGTTTGACACGCCGCTCGGGGCAATGGTGGCCGTCGGCGACGCGCAGACGCTCGGCGGTCTGCATTTCAGCGGTGCGCGGCATTTGCCCGACCTCGCCGGCTGCGAGGACGGTCGAGACTGTCTCTTGCTTCGCCGGGTACAACTGCAGGTAGGCGAATATTTCGAGGGGCGTCGAACCGGTTTCGACCTGCCGCTGATCCCTCGCGGCACCGCCCTGCAAAGCGCCGTCTGGGAGGCTCTCGGTTCGATTGCGATCGGCACCACCATCTCATATAGCGAGCTTGCCATGCGAGTGGGCCGGCCGCGCGCAGTGCGCGCCGTTGCTCAGGCTGTGGGCCGCAACCCCTGGACGCTGATACGACCTTGTCACCGGGTGGTGGGTGCAGACGGCTCGCTCACGGGCTTTGCCGGTGGACTCGAACGTAAGGCGGCACTTCTTGCGCACGAGGCGCGGCTCATCCGCGCGCCTGGCCTTGCGGAGAGCGCCTCGGGCGCCGACCGGCAAAAGGGCGCCGCCATCACCCCCATGCGAATCAGGCCCCGGCCCGCCAGCTCGGGCTGATCACCTGCCAAAGGCCGCCTCGTCTCACGGAGCCCCCGACCATGCTTGATCCAAACGCCGCCGCCATCCTCAGACTGATTGAAGAAAAAGGCGTGCCGCCCATGCACGCTGAGCCCCCGCCGCTTGCGCGGGTCTCTTACCGTAATCGGCGGTTTTTCGCGCAACCCGAGCCGCCCACCGTCTCGCTGATCCACGACAAGCGTATCCCCGGGCCCGGCGGCGATCTCGGCATTCGGATTTATCGCGGCACGCCAGGTGACGATCTGCGCGGCGCGCTGGTGTTCTTTCACGGCGGCGGCTGGGTAATCGGTGACCTCGATACCCACGACATCGTCTGCCGGCAGCTTGCGCTTGCGGGCGGGTTCTCCGTGATCTCGGTCGACTATCGCCTCGGGCCAGAGCATCGTTTCCCGGCGGCAGTCGATGATTGCATCGCCGCGACGCGCTGGGTGCGTGAGCATGCACAGGACCTGAGGATTGATCCGGATCGTATCGCCGTGGGCGGTGACAGCGCAGGCGGCAATCTCGCTGCCGTGGTGTCCATCGCGCTACGCGACGCGGGCGCGGCGTGGCTACGCTTTCAGCTCCTCATCTACCCCGTGTCTGACATGCGGCAACTTGCTGATTCGCACCAACGAAACGGCGAGGGGTATCTGCTCACCGCCGAGGCGCTCCGCTGGTTTCGCGATCACTACATGGGAACCGACGGCGACTGCAATGACTGGCGGGCCTCACCGCTTCTTGCCGCCAACCTCTCGGGCCTGCCGCCTGCCCTGGTCATGACCGCGGGCTACGACCCGCTGCGCGACGAAGGCCGACAGTATGCTGATGCGTTAAGCGCAGCCGGCACCCGAGCGCAGTACGTCTGCTTCGAACGCCAGATTCATGGCTTCGTGAACATGATGCGCGTGATACCGGAAGCCAACACCGCCATCCGCATGGCAGCCGACGCCACGGCGCGCGCACTATCCTGAGGTCACCGCGGCGAGCGCGCTGCCAAAGGACCCGTGCCGGGCTATGCGAACCGCCTGAGCGCCTACACCCCGGCGAGTCGCACGCGCGCGAGTGCCATGCCAGCTGCCGCCTGCGTGGGCTCGACCACGGGTACGCCAATCGCGTCCTCAAGCGCCTTCCGATACTGCGCCATGCCCGCGCAGCCCATCACCACCACATGCGCGCCATGATCGTTGACCAGCTGCCGGCCGGTGGCGATCAACCGCTCGCGCGTGCGCCCCGCATCGGCGAGCTCGGTCACCTGCAGACCCACGGGTAACTCGGCGGCCAGCCGGTCCATGACACCCATCGCGCCCAGGTAACGAAGATGGCGCGGAATCGATCCCGCCAGAATAGCGATCACGCCGAAGCGATGGCCCAGGGTGAGCGCCGTCAGCACGCCACACTCCGAGATGCCAAGCACGGGCTTGCGCGTCACCTCGCGCGCGCTGTGGAGGCCCGGG
>CAIPNM010000215.1 GCA_903866395.1 uncultured bacterium | reverse complement strand
GCGGCGGCGGCCCGCGCTGACCGGCTGGGCTTTGATGCCGTCGAGGTTCACGCCGCGCATGGCTATCTGCTCCATCAGTTCCTGTCGCCCGTGGCGAATCATCGCAATGATGAGTTGGGTGGGCCGCTCGACAACCGCATGCGCTTTCCCCTGGAGGTGATTGCCGCCGTCCGTAGCGCCTGGCCCGCGCACAAGGCACTTGGGGTCCGGCTGTCGGCCACCGACTGGATCGATGGCAGTGGCTGGGATGTGCCGGACGCCTGCGAGTTTGCGCGGCTTTGCGCGGGCTTGGGCGTTGACTGGATCGATGTATCGAGCGCGGGCATTTCACCCCGCCAAAAGATCACGCTCGGCCCGGGTTACCAGGTGCCGTTCGCGAAGGCCGTCCGCGAGGCAGTCGACATCCCCGTCATGGCGGTGGGCCTCATCACCGAGCCCCAACAGGCCGAGCAGGTGCTAACTGATGGCAACGCCGACCTGATCGGCATTGCACGCGGCATGTTGTACGACCCGCGCTGGGTCTGGCATGCCGCCGCAGCCCTCGGGGCTGAGGTGCCGGCGCCGCGCCAATACTGGCGCAGTCAGCCGCGCGAGCACCCTCGCCTCTTCGGCGACGTCAGAACCGCGCAGCGTTAGCAGGCGGGGCCGGTCAGCTCGCCATCAGCCGGTAGCCAAGCGCTGCGGCGGCGAGCGAGCCGATGAGGTGCAACACAGAGTGCGCCGCGGCGGCCAGCATCTCGCCCCGCATGAGGAGTGCCAGCGACTCGGCCGAAAACGTTGAGAAGGTGGTCAGTCCGCCGAGAAACCCGGTGGTCAGGAAAAGCCGCCAGGCGGGCGAGAGTTCGGGATGGCGCACCAGCCAGGCCATTGCCGCACCAGCCAGCAGTCCCCCCGCCAGGTTGGCGGCCAGGGTGCCCAGCGGCAGTGCGGGCTGTATCCCATTGAGCGCAAGCCCCAGACCCCAGCGGAGGCACGCGCCCAGGGCGGCGCCCGAGGCGACAGCGCACAGACTGATCAGGGTTGAAGACATCAGGCTCCGTTAACCGGTCAGGGTGGGCGACATCGGACGCTCTTTATTGCGGCTGCGCTGCAACACGCTCGCGCGCGCCCAGCGTTTAGCGCGTCCGCTGGCCATCCGAAGGCTGGGAGCCAAGCTGATCCGGCGCAGCCCCCCAGCGCGCAGCCGCGTCGTCGTCGGTGCTGCGCGCATCGACCCAGCGTGCGCCCTTCGGGGTCTGTTCCTTTTTCCAGAACGGTGCCCGAGTTTTCAGAAAATCCATGATGAACTCGCAGGCAGAAAACGCATCACCCCGATGCGCCGACGTGACGCCCACCATCACGATCTGATCGGTGGGCCGCAACTCACCGAAGCGATGAATGATGAGCGTGGCATTCAAACGCCAGCGGGCATGCGCCTGGGCGGCAATGTCTTCCAGGGCCGCTTCGGTCATACCCGGGTAATGCTCGAGCGTAAGCGTAGAAACACCGCTGCCGTCGTTCACGTCGCGCACAGTGCCCACGAACGCTGCAATGGCCCCCACCCCGGGGTCGCCTGCACGCAGTGCCTTCACTTCAAGACCCAGGTCGAAGTCATCTTGCTGAACGCGCACAATGGAGCGGATGGCACTCATGACATGCAGCCGCTTCAGCCGCCGGTGACCGGCGGAAACACTGCTACCTCGGCGCCCTCTGAAAGCGGCGTCTCTGGATCGGCCAGTTTTCGATTGACCGCCATGCGAAGCGCGCGACCCGGCGCAAGCGCCTCCGACCACACGCCGCCACGACGGGCGAGCCAGGTGCGCAGCTCGGACGCGGTTTGCACCTCGACGGGCACATCCACCGACTCGCGTTCGGTGCCAAGCGCTTCGCGCAGCGCTGCGAAGTAAAGAATCGTGATCTTCATGCGCCCAACGCCGAGAAGGCAATGAAGCGCACGGTGTCGCCCGGTGCGATGGCGCGCCCTGCTGGGTTATCGACCAGCCCATCGCAGCGAACGGTGGAGGTGAGTACGCCCGAGCTTTGATTGACGAACAAATCGAGCCCACCCCCCGCATTGAGTGCAACCCGCAGGAACTCACGCCGCCGGTCGGGTTTGGGCCATGCGAAGTCAGCCCGCATGGACAGCCGGGCAACCTCCACATCGGTCACGCCCTGCAGGCGAAGCACAAACGGACGCACCATCAGAAGGAAGGTCACAAAGCTCGAGACCGGATTACCGGGCAGTCCGATGAACCAGGCGTGTGCGTCCGGGTTACCGCTGCGGCGCACCCGGCCGAACGCGAGCGGCTTGCCTGGCTTCATCGCGATCTGCCAAAGCGCGAGTTCACCCTCGGCTTCGACCGCAGGTTTGACATGATCTTCTTCGCCCACCGACACCCCGCCTGAGGTGAGGATCAGGTCGGCATCTTTTGCAGCCTCTTGCAGCGCCGACCGGGTGGCCGCGAGTGAATCGGGCACGATGCCGAAGTCGTTCACCTCGCAGCCCAGCGAACGAAGCAGCCCAACCAGCACGAAGCGGTTGCTGTTGTAGATGGCACCAGGGCGCAGCGGCTCGCCAGGCATGGTGAGCTCGTCACCGGTGAAAAAACACGCCACACGCGGGCGTCGACGAACATCAAGCGAGGCCGCACCGACCGACGCCGCAAGGCCGGTAGCCTGGGGCGTGAGCCTTGTGCCCGCGGCCAGCACGACGCTGTCTTGCGCAATATCTTCACCCGCCCGCCGCACCCATTCGCCCGCGCGCGGCAGATGCTCGAGCACCACATGATCGCCATCGACCCGAACCTGCTCTTGCATCACGACGGCGTCGGCCCCCTCGGGAATGAAGGCACCCGTGAAAATCCGCGCTGCGGTGCCGGGCTCGAGCTTTGCGCCCAACTGGCCAGCCGGAATCCGCTGCGCAACCCGAAGACGCACGCCCAGCGCACCCTTCAGGTCGGCCACGCGTACCGCATAACCATCCATTTGCGTATTGTCAGCGGGTGGGACATTGAGCCCGGAACGAAGGTCGGTGGCCAGTACACGACCCGGCCCGTCCAGGGTCGACACGGTTTCTGTGTCAGCAAGCGGCGAGACCGCAGCGAGCAGTGCTGCCAGTGCATCATCAAAGGAAAGTAGAGGCGCCTTGTTCATTTCAGTCCGTGGCACGAATAGCCGCAGACGGAGCGGGCATGGAAGCCGCACCGGCGCGACCAAAACGGCCGTTCACCAGGAAACTGCCGACGAGGATAAGCGCCAGCCCAGCCAATGCGTGGATACCCAGACGCTCGTCAAGGAAAGCCCAGCCGCCCAAGACAGCAACCACCGGCATCAGGAACATGGCGACGGCAGCCCGCGTGGCGCCCACCTGGCGCACCAGCAGGTAGTTGAGGACCGCAGGCATCAGGGTGCCGACTGTGGCAAGCGCCAGCAATGTGACGAGGATGCCGACGTCTGGGCGGGAATCAAGCGGACGCTCAAAGATGAAGGCAAGAGGCACCAGGACCATTGAGGCCGCAACAAACGCACCCGTGGTGAGCGACACCGGATCAATGTGGCGGAAGCGCCGCATCAGCACCATGGCCGACGCGTAGGCGATGGGACCGCAAAGCGTGATGAGTTCAGCCACCGCATGCTCACCCAGCCCACCCAACACCGACGGTCCGATCACCACCACCACGCCCGCCATGCCGGTGGCAATGCCCGCCAAGCGGGCAAGCCCAAGCCGCTCATCTCGAAGGAACACCGCACCCAGCAGCAGCGTGAGAAGCGGAATGATGGAGTAGAGAATGCCCGACAGCCCGCTCGCGATGGTTTGCTGACCGATGGCAAGCGCGGTGTAGGGCACGGTGATGATGCCCAGCGACGCAAGCGCCACCGCCGCCCGGTCACGGGGCTCACGCGGCAACGACCGCCGCATGAGCACCATCGCAGCCACGCAAAACGGCAGCGCAAGCAGCACCCGGCTGGCGGCCAGGGTGAGCGGCGGGAGTGCGTTCACCATCAGCTTGTTGAGAATGACCGACGATGCAAAGCTCGCCGAGGTGGCGAGCAACAGCACCATCTGCCGCCAGGTGAGCGCCTGCTCGGGCACCGCTCAGGCCCCCGAAGCCGGACAGCGAGCGGCAATGTACTGCTTGAGCATGGGCACATCGGCGGGCATCAGCGCAAAACGCTGCACCTTCGACTCAAGCCCTTCGAAGCCTGCGGGCCGCGGCGCCTCGCGGCCCAGCGCCTCACGGATGGTGTCGGCAAACTTTGCCGGCAATGCGGTTTCCAGGCAGACCATGGGCACGCCCGGCTCGCGCCAGCGGGCTGCCACCGCCAGCCCGTCGGCAGTGTGAGTGTCGACCACCACACCGTGGT
>CAIPNM010000214.1 GCA_903866395.1 uncultured bacterium | reverse complement strand
TTCCGGCGTGAACCCCTTTTGCACGCGCAGCGGTCCGCGGTGCGAACGGAGCACTGGAATGGTGGCATCGGCCCGCCGCGCAAACGCAAGATCAAGGCTCGCGTGCCAACCCGCCCCCCCGGGCGGTGTATCAGGGGAAACTGCGCCCCCTGTCTCGTCGTGCCGCCCTGCGGGCGCGTTCATCGTATCGCCTTTCATCGAGCGTGCGGCCAGGAGCAATCAGCTCAGATCGCCACCCACTCGCGCACGCCGTCATGTTCCGACATGTCCTCACGAAAACCAAACAGGCGAGTTACCCACTCGGTGTACTTGGCGGTGGGGGCCAGATGCCTTGGATGGAATCGTCGAAATTCAGTACACCCCGAGGCACCGCAAGCGCCGTGCCGGGACAGTGCGCACCACCGCGGGGCAAAAACCCCTCGCTGGCCGAGGTTAAACCGGCCACCGCACCGTGATTGGGCGGCGCCCGGTCCAAACACGGTGCGACTTGCAATTGATATGCGTCGTCACGGCTCATCGCCTCACCGGCTTCGCTCTCCTGGTTTCGGCCTGGGCGAACCGGGCGGTGGCGGGGAGCGCTCTGCTAAGCTTTCTGGTTTTCCGGCGCCGATTAGCGCACAGGCAACGCGAGCCTTCTCGCTGTTGCCAGACACTCCCGTTATCTACCTTCTGGATCCGTCGCCCGTGCCCGAACTCAAAGTGCTCGCCTTCGATGTGTTTGGCACCGTCGTGGACTGGTATGGATCGATTGCCCGCGAAGCAATGGCGGCCCCGGTCGGACTGTCCGCCGAGGCCGCACAGGCCTTCGCGCTCGCGTGGCGAGAGGGTTACCGCCCCGCGATGCAGCGCGTACGAAGCGGAGAACTCGGCTGGACCCGCATCGACGATCTGCACCGCATGATTCTCGACGGCATCCTGCCGCGCTTTGCTCTTGAGCACCTGACCGAAGCCGAGCGCGCGGCGCTCAATCTCGCCTGGCATCGGCTTGATCCCTGGCCCGATGCACCCGCGGGGCTGCTTGCGCTCCGACGGCGCTTTCAGGTGTGCACGCTTTCAAACGGTAATTTGAGTCTGCTTGCCGATCTGGCGCGCAATGGCGATCTGCGGTGGGACCTGATCCTGTCGGCTGAAGTGTTCCGTCACTACAAGCCCGATCCGCAAACCTATCTGGGCGTGGCCGATGTGTTTGGGCTTGAACCCTCGCAGGTCATGCTGGTCGCCGCACACAAAGACGACCTGCGCGCCGCGGCCGCGTGCGGACTTCGCACGGCGTACATCGAGCGGCCGCTCGAATTTGGTGCCGACGGTGTGGCGCGCGGCGTGAAGGACCTGTCACGCTCTCCAGATATTGATTTTCACGCTACCGATTTCCTTGATCTCGCCCGACAGCTGGAGTGCTCGCCTTGATTCATGCCCCGTTCAACTGGCATCACCACTACCCGGCGCCGCGCACGCCGCAATTCGCGCGAAATTTCGTTGCCACGTCGCAGTCGCTTGCCGCCCAGGCGGGCCTCCGGATGCTGATGCGTGGCGGCAACGCGGTCGATGCAGTGATCGCCGCCGCCGCTGCCATTACCATCGCCGAACCGGTCTCCAACGGCCTGGGTAGTGATGCGTTTGCGATCATCTGGGACGGTCAGTCGCTGCACGGCCTCAATTCTTCCGGGACGGCACCGGCTGCCTGGGACCGCGCCTGGTTCGAGCGTCACCATGGCGGCGCCATCCCAATGCGCGGTTGGGGCTCGGTCACGGTACCGGGCGCGGTCGGTGCCTGGGCCGCGCTTCATGAGAAGTTCGGGTCGCTGCCGTTTGCCGACCTGCTGGCTCCGGCCATCGATATCGCACGCCGCGGCTATAACGTCACCCCGGTGGTGCAGCGTAAGTGGGCTGCTCAGATCGACAAGCTCCGCTCGCAGCCCGGCTTCGAGCAGGCTTTCATGCCGCACGGTCGGGCACCCGCCATCGGCGAGCGCTTCGTGTTCGAAGACGCCGCCCGTACGCTAGAACGCATCGCCGCCACCGGCGGCCGTGATTTCTATGAAGGCGAAACCGCAGAGGCCATCGCCCGCCATGCGCGCGAGCACGGCGGCGGCATCACGCTCGCCGATCTGCGCGACTGGCGTCCCGATTGGGTCGGCACGTTGTCGCGTGACTATCATGGCTATACGCTCCATGAGATTCCCCCCAACGGTCAGGGCATCGCGGCGCTGATGGCACTCGGCATCCTGTCGCACTTCGATCTCAAGTCGCTGCCGGTCGATTCCGCAGACAGCCGCCATCTGCAGATCGAGGCCATGAAGGCCGCCTTCAGCGAGGTCTATCGCCATGTGGCCGACGCCCGAGCCATGACCCGGGTCACGCCTGCCGACCTGCTCGATGAGGGGCGGCTTGCCGCGCTCGCTGCCCGCATTCGCACCGACCGCGCCACCGACTTCGAACACGCGCTACCTCCAGCGGGCGGCACCATTTACCTCACCGCGGCCGACGAGCGCGGCATGATGGTGTCGTTTATTCAATCCAACTACATGGGCTTTGGCTCTGGCGTGGTGGTGCCGGGCGTGGGGGTGTCGCTGCAAAACCGCGGCTATGGCTTCACGCTTGACCCCTCACACCCCAATTGCGTTGAACCGGGCAAGCGCCCCTTCCACACCATCATCCCCGCCTTCCTCATGCGCGACCACAAGCCTCAAATGAGCTTCGGCGTCATGGGGGGCAACATGCAGCCGCAGGGCCATCTGCAGACGCTGGTTCGCATGGTCGACTACGGCCAGCACCCGCAGGCCGCCTGCGATGCGCCACGGTGGAAGGTCAACCGCGGGCTCGCGGTCGATGTGGAAGACAGCATGGAGCCGGCGGTGGTCGAATCGCTGGCTGCGCGCGGCCATACCATTTCCCGAATCGATGACCCCTACATGGATTTCGGCGCAGGCCAGTTCATCTGGAAACTGAGCGACAACCCTGAAGACGGCTATGTCGCCGCAAGTGACAGCCGGCGCGACGGCGCGGCCGTCGGATTCTGAGGAGCACTGACACATGAACACCAAAACCTATGATCCCGTTCCGGCGAGGAAGGTCGCATTCATCGGCCTGGGCGTGATGGGCTATCCGATGGCAGGCCATCTGAGGCGCGCCGGCCATTCGGTCACGGTTTACAACCGCACTGCCGCCAAGGCCGACCAGTGGGCCGCAGAGTATGGCGGCACCACGGCGCCCACGCCCCGGCAGGCGGCGCACGATGCCGAGATCGTATTCGCCTGTGTGGGCAATGACGACGACCTGCGCTCGGTCGTGCTCGGTGAACACGGCGCATTCGCCGGAATGAAGCAAGGCGCCATCTTTGTCGATCACACCACGGCCTCGGCGCTGGTCGCGCGCGAACTCCATGCGCAAGCCCGGGCGCGCGGCTTCGACTTTGTCGACGCGCCGGTATCCGGTGGCCAGGCAGGTGCGGTCAACGGCCTCCTGACTGTGATGTGCGGTGGCGATCAATCCGCCTTCGACGCAGTCCGTCCAACGGGCATGGCGTTCGCCCGCGCCTTCACCCGCATCGGAGACAGCGGTGCCGGCCAGCTCGCAAAGATGGTCAACCAGATCTGCATCGCGGGCCTGGTCCAGGGTCTGTCTGAAGGCGTGGCCTTCGGCATGAAGGCAGGGCTCGACATGAAACTCGTGCTCGAGGTCATCGGCAAGGGCGCGGCGCAGTCCTGGCAAATGGACAACCGCGGCGGCACGATGGTCGACAACAAGTTTGAATTCGGCTTTGCGGTTGACTGGATGCGCAAGGACCTGGGTCTGTGCATCGATGAGTCACGGCGCAATGGCGCGGCGCTGCCGGTCACGGCCCTGGTCGATCAGTTCTACGGCGATGTGCAGCAACTGGGCGGCGGCCGCTACGACACCTCCAGCCTGGTCTGCAGGCTTGACGGTCGACGTGGCGGCAAAGCCTGAGCGCGTTGGCGCGCCCTGCCCTCATGAACGCCACGCCACCGTATGCGCCGCCTGATCCAGTCGTTCGCGAAAGCGGTGGCCGCCTTGGCCACGCTCACGCTCATTGGAGGCTGCATGGGTTTGTTCAGCGGTCAGCGACCTGAGCGCCTGGGCGCAAGCAACGGGCAACTTCAGCCGATCGCGGCCGAGCGGCCCAACTCGGTTTCAAGTTTTGCCGAGACCGCTTATCACCGCATCGAGCCGCTTGCTGCGGGCCCCGAGCCCGAGCGCAGCTTTGCGCGGCTCGTGTCCCTGGTTGCGGCCGAGCCGCGGGTAAGCGTGATCGAGCAGCGGCCGGGCTATCTTTACGCCGAATTCCGCAGCCGCTGGTTGGGATTCGTCGATGACGTCGAATTCCTCCTTGATCCCGCTCATGCGATCATCCACGTGCGATCAGCATCGCGCCTGGGTCACAGCGATCTGGGCGTCAACCGCCAACGTATTGAACACCTGCGTGCCCGCCTGCAGGCGGGCACGCAGACACCATCGCCTTCTGCCACCGGCGCATCGCGCGCCTCACCCGGAGCATTTTCCATGACCACCCACACCACCGAATCGGGTCTGCAGTATCAGGACGTCGTCGAGGGCAGCGGCGACGAAGCTAAAAGCGGCGCCTATGTCTCCGTGCACTACACCGGCTGGCTCTATGAAAACGGCGAGGCCGGCCGCAAATTCGATTCCAGCAAGGACCGTAATGACCCCTTCAGCTTTCCGTTGGGTGCGGGCCATGTGATTCGCGGCTGGGACGAGGGTGTGGCGGGCATGCGGATCGGCGGCACGCGTCGGCTCATCATTCCGCCGCAACTCGGCTATGGCGCACGCGGTGCAGGCGGTGTCATCCCTCCCAATGCGACGCTGCTGTTTGAAGTGGAGCTCCTCGGTGTCTGAAACCGCAGACCGCCCGTCGAATTTTCTTCGCGGGCTGATCGAATCGGATCTGGCGGCGGGCCGTCATGCCGGCCGTCATTGGGCGGGCCACCCAGGGGTTGCCGCCGAGCATCGCGCGGGCGCGCTTGACCCGGCCCGCATCCGTACCCGCTTTCCTCCCGAGCCCAATGGCTATCTGCATGTTGGCCATGCCAAATCCATCTGCCTGAATTTCGGCTTGGCGCGTAGCTATGGCGGTCGATGCCATATGCGCTTTGACGATACCAACCCGGTCAAGGAAGACCAGGAATACGTCGATTCGATCCTCGACGCAGTGCGTTGGCTGGGATTCAACTGGGACGCCGAAGGCGAGGACAACCTCTACTACGCAAGCGACTACTTCGACCAGATGTGGGCGTTTGCCGAATGGCTGGTGCAGGCCGGCCACGCCTACGTCGATTCGCAGAGCGCTGACGACATGCGCGCGGGCCGCGGCACACTGACCGAGCCCGGTCGCAATTCGCCTTTTCGCGATCGCAGCGCCGACGAGAGCCTGCGCCTGATGCGCGAGATGCGCGAGGGCAAACATCCCGAGGGCAGTCATGTGGTGCGCGCACGCATCGACATGGCCTCGCCCAACATGAACCTGCGCGACCCGGCGCTCTACCGGATCCGCTTTGCCGAGCACCACCGCACCGGCGCCAAGTGGTGCGTCTATCCCATGTACGATTTTGCGCATCCGATTTCGGACGCGCTCGAGAACATCACTCACTCGATCTGCACGCTGGAATTCGCCGATCACCGGCCGCTCTACGACTGGCTCCTCGAACGACTGGCCGAGGGCGGTTTCTTCGACCAGCCGCTGCCGCAGCAGATCGAATTTGCCAGGCTCAACATCAGCTACGCCATCACCAGTAAACGCAAGCTCCAGGACCTGGTGCAGCGCGGTCTGGTTACCGGCTGGGACGATCCCCGGATGCCCACCATCGTGGGCCTTCGCAGGCGTGGTTACACCCCTTCATCGCTTCATCTTTTTGCTGAACGAATTGGGGTGGCCAAGTCCGACTCCTGGATCGACATGAGTGTGCTCGAGCAGGCGCTGCGCGACGATCTGGAGACAAGCGCGGCCCGCGCAGTCGCGGTGCTCGATCCGCTCCGGCTCGTGATCGAGTCCTGGCCAGAAGATCGTGAGGACCCATGCAGCGCGCCCGTGCATCCTCAGAACCCCGAACGCGGCAAGCGCAGTTTTCCGTTCACCCGCGAGCTCTTCATCGAACGCGATGATTTCGCCGAAACGCCGCCCAAGGGATTCTTCAGACTCTTCCCGGGCAACAAGGTGCGACTGCGCTACGGCTATGTCATTGAGTGCACAGGCTTCGATCGCGATGAGTCGGGGCACATCACCTGTGTGCGCGCCCGTCATTTCGACGACTCCAAGTCGGGTACACCCGGGGCCGATTTGTATAAGGTGAAGGGCAATATTCACTGGGTATCGGCCAAGCACGCGCTACGCGCGCAGGTGAGGCTCTACGATCGGCTCTATCGTGATCCGCAGCCCGACGCGGGTGGGCGTGACCACCTGCAATCGCTAAACCCGGATTCGCTTCGCACAATCGAAGCCATGCTCGAGCCAACGCTTGCCGCAGCAGCGCAAGAAGACCGGTTTCAGTTCGAGCGACACGGCTATTTCGTGGCCGACCGCACCGATTCGCAACCGGGCGCCCCGGTCTTCAACCGAGCGGTGGGGCTCAAAGACTCCTGGGGCAGCGGCGCGCGGGGTTAACGCCGCAACACCGAATCGGCGACAAACGGATTGTGCTGCCGTTCATCGCCGAAGGTGGACATGGGGCCGTGCCCGGGCACGAACGCCACATCATTGCCCAGTGGCCAGAGCCGGCTGGTGATCGACTGGATCAGGGTTTCAAAGTTGCCGCGCGGAAAATCGGTGCGCCCGATTGAGCCCTGAAACAGCACATCGCCCACGATCGCAAGCCGGCTGGGTGCGTGAAAGAAGATGACGTGTCCGGGGGTGTGCCCCGGGCAATGTCGCACCTCAAGCGTCTGCTCGCCAAAGGTCACCGTGTCACCATCGGCAAGCCAGCGATCGGGCTCGAACGCCTCGAGGCGCGCAAAACCAAAACGCGCACCCTGTTCCGGCAACTGGTCGATCCAGAAGCGGTCATCCGGGTGAGGCCCTTCGAGCGCAACCTGATGGCTGCGCGCAAATTGGGCGGACTGCCCGCAGTGGTCGATATGGCCGTGGGTCAGGAACACTTTTTCGAGCGTTGCCCCTTCGGAGGCGAGTGCGCGTTCGATGCGGTCAAGGTCACCCCCCGGATCGACCGCGGCTGCACGTCGCGTGCGCTCGCAGATCAGCACCGAGCAGTTCTGCTCGAAGGGAGTCACCGGAACGATCAGCAGTTTCAGGGACATGGAAGCGCTCAGTCGCGTGGCGCGGTGGGATGGTTGGGCTGCCAGGCATTCTGACGCAGAAGTTCGAACGGTACGATGCGAAGCGCATTCTCATGTGTGGCTTCAAGCACCACAGGCGGGGCGACACCGGCCACGCAGGCCTCGAGCCAGCGGCTTGCGCACAGGCACCAGCGGTCGCCCGGCTTGAGGCCGGCAAAGCGCCACTGGGGACGTGGCGTGACCAGATCATTGCCGCGCAAGAGGGAGAAATCGAGAAACTCACGCGTCACGCGCGCGCAGACCGTGTGACTGCCGGCATCTTCCGGCCCGGTCTCACAACATCCCGTTCGCATGAAACCAGTGAGGGGGTCGAACGAGCAGGCCTGTAACGGGCTGCCAAGCACATTCAACGGTCGTTCGGTGGTCACGGCGCTTCCTTCGTTATTGCGCCGGTATTGTCGCATCGGGCAAGGACCCGGTGCCAGCCGATTTCCCTTCGTCTTCTGAGCCTGATCGAAGATTCCGGCCGCGCTGATTGAAGGCCACGCCCGCGCTTATGATGACGGGGCTACCCTTTTCGCCCGTTGCCATGCGTTCACCCTCGGACCTTCCTGACCTGCTCGGCGCGCCGCCACCGCGCCGGGGTGAGCCCGCGCCTTGCGCCGTCCGACTGACCCGGCCGCGAGCCCTGGCGCCCTTCGACGCCCATCTGTTTCTGGGTACCTCCTCCTGGTCATTCCCTGGCTGGGAGGGGCTGATCTACGATCAGGCGCTCCCGGAGTCGAAGCTCTCACGCCTGGGGCTTTCTGCCTACTCGCAACACCCGCTGTTGAACGCAGTGGGGATCGACCGTGGCTTTTACTCCCCAATGAGCCGCGCCCAGTTCGAGCAGTACGGAACGCAGGTACCCGCTTCGTTCCGCTTCCTCGTGAAGGCACCGCAGCTCGTCACCGATGCCACGATTCGCGATGACTCCGGCCGGCCGGGCGCCATCAACCCCCACCATCTCGATGCCGCCGCCGCGCTGGCCCATTTTGTTGAGCCCTGTCTCGAGGGTTTGGGCGAGAAGGCGGGCGTGCTCGTGTTTCAGATTTCGCCTCTGCCGCGGGCTTGGCTCGCCGACACACCCGGCTGGATCGCGCGGCTGGGCGCGTTTCTTTCGCAGCTCCCGAAGGGCCCCTGCTATGCGGTGGAGCTACGCGACCCGGCGCTGGTCACGCCGCGGTTGATGCGAACCCTCGCCGACACCGGGGTTCACTACTGCTTGAGCCTGCATGACCGGATGCCACCGATCGACCGGCAACTGCGCGCCCTCGACGCGCTCGATGCCATCGCGCCAGGCCCCCTGCTCGTGCGCTGGAACCTGCACCAGGGACTTCGCTACAACGCCGCGCGCGAGCAGTACGCACCCTTCAACCGGCTGGTGGATGAGGACCTGCCCACCCGCAGCCTTCTTGCCGCCCGGGCCGCAGCCACGCTTCTTGCTGGACGCACGGTAACGGTGATTGCCAACAACAAGGCAGAGGGCAGCGCGCCGCTTACGCTTGACCGGCTGGCGCAGGCGATCGCCGAGGCGACGGCCGCGCAGACGTGATCAGCTTCGCGCAAAACGCGAGCCGAAGTTTTTACGGTATTTAGCCACCTTGGGCGCCACCACCATCCGGCAATAGCCCTGCCAGGGGTTGCGCTCGAAATAACGCTGGTGATAGGCCTCAGCCGGGAAATAGTTTGAAAGCGGAGTGACTTCCGTGACGATGGGGTCGTCAAACACGCGGCTGCGCGTGAGTGTGTCGATCACCGCCTGCGCCTCTGCTTGCTGCGCGTCGTCCATCGTGAAAATCGCCGAGCGGTATTGCGGCCCCACATCGTTACCCTGCTGGTTCAGTGTGGTCGGATCATGAACCACAAAGAAAATCTCAAGCAACTCGCGAAAGCTGATCTGAGCATCGTCGAATTCGATTCGCACCACCTCGGCATGACCGGTGTTGCCATCGCAGATCTGCTCGTAGGTGGGCGACTGAACATGGCCGCCACAGTAGCCCGACTCCACCACCGTGACCCCCTTCACTTCGAGGAACACCGCCTCGGTGCACCAGAAACAACCGCCGCCAAGCACCGCCTGTCGCATCATTTTGGTTCCCTCACTTGCCCTGCGCGCCGCGCGAACGCCTAGCGTCCGGCCGGCCACGCGCGAGCGTACTGTGCAGCTGGCTTGCACCGGTGTGGTATTGAAGCGGCCACGATACGCCGCGGTAATCCTGCTCTGCTGCAGCCCGCAGCGTGAAATAAGGATCGGCCAGATGCGGCCGGGCAAGCGCCACCAGATCGGCGCGCCCCGACAAGAGCAGCGTGTTGACCTGATCGCCCGAGGTGATCGCGCCAACTGCCATGGTGGGCATGCCCACTTCCAGACGGATCTGCTCGGAGAAGCCCGCCTGGTACATACGGCCATAGACCGGACGCGCAGCCGGATCGGTCTGCCCGGTCGACACATCCATCAGATCGCAGCCCGCCGATTTGAGCGCACGCGCAACCTGAACCGAATCAGCGGCGGTTTGCCCTCCCTCGATCCAGTCGGTTGCCGAGATGCGGACACTGATCGGGCGCTCGCGCGGCCAGGCGGCGCGAACCGCCTCGAACACCTCGAGCGGAAACCGCATGCGGTTCCTGAGCGAGCCGCCGTAGCGATCGGTCCTGAGGTTGGTGATGGGCGAGAGAAAACTTGCAAGCAGGTAGCCGTGCGCCATGTGCACTTCGATCATGTCGAAGTCGGTCTCAATCGTGAGCTTCGTGGCACGTACGAACTGCGCGATGACGTCGTCCATGTCAGCACGATTCATTTCGCGCGGCACCTGGTTCACTCCATCGCGGTAGGGAATCGGCGAGGGCGCAATGAGCGGCCAGTTCCGGTGGGTGTCGGCAAGCGGCATATCCATCGCCTCCCAGCCCACCTGGGTGGAGCCCTTCCTACCCGCATGCCCCAACTGCATGCAGAGCTTCGATGCAGTATTCGCATGCACAAAATCGGCGATGCGTCGGAAGCCTTGCGCCTGCTCGCGGTTCCATAGCCCGGTGCACCCGGGTGTGATGCGGCCCTCGGGCGACACGCAGGTCATTTCAACAAACACCAGCCCAGCCCCACCTTGAGCGCGCGAACCGTAGTGGACCAGATGCCAGTCATTGGGCACGCCATCGACGGCCGAGTATTGGGCCATGGGCGACACCACCACCCGGTTCGGCAACCACAGATCGCGCAGCCGGAACGGCGCGAACATGGGCGGCGCGTCGAGCCACGCCGGGGTATCGGTGCGTTGACCGCTTACCGGATCAGCGCCGGTCTGGGGAATGCGCAGGCGCTTGGCCTCATTGCGATTCCACCAGCGGGTGGCATCGGCCACTAGCGCGGCGTCGCGCATCTTGAGGTTGTCGTAGGTAATCTGCTTGCTTCGAGTGAGAAGCGACACATTGAACTGCACCGGGTCCATCTTCCAGAACCGTACAACGTTCTCAAAGAACACCAGCGACACATTGGCCGAGTGCTGGATGCGGCTCGCCTCCTGGCTGCGCACCTCCTGGTAGGCGGCAAGCGCGTCATCGATCGCCTGCGGCGTGGCCACTTTTGCGCCCGCACCGAACTTCGACAACAGCGCCCCGTGCAGCGTAATGGCGTCTTCGAGCGCGAGCTTGGTACCCGAGCCGATCGAGAAATGCGCGGTATGGGCAGCATCGCCCAGCAACACAAAAGGGATGCCGTTCAGCCGATTCCACCAGGTGCGGCAGTTGATGGTGGGGAACTGCCGCCAGTGCGAACGATTCGACAACAAGCGCGCACCCTTCAGATCATCGGCAAACACCTTCTCGACCAGCGCCACGGTGGCGGCCTCATCGGTGATGGTGAGCCCCGAGGCGAGCCAGGCGGCGTCGGTGGTTTCAATCACGATGGTGGATTCACCCTCGGTGTACTGATAGGCGTGCATCGCCCAGACACCGCCCGCGTGCTCGCGAAAGCTGTAATAGAACCCTGGCAGGTTCATCTTCGCGCCCAGCCAGACGAAACGATTGGTGCGCTGATCAACACTGGGCCCGAATGCATCGCGCCAGCCCTCTCGAATGGCGCTGTTGATGCCGTCGGCTGCGAGCACCAGATCGGCGCCGCGATGCGATTCCAGCCCTTCATCGTCAGTCTGATAGCGCACGGGGATGCCCAGCTGCGCCGAGCGCCGCTGCAGGATCTCGAGGAGCGTGAGGCGCCGGATACCTGAGAAGCCGTGGCCCGATGACTTCATCACCCGGCCCTGGTACTGAACGAAGATATCGTCCCAGTAAGCGAAGTTGGCCGCGATGTCCGCATGGCTTTCGGGGTCCGCCACCCGCAGGTTGCTCAACGTTTCATCCGACAGCACGATGCCAAAACCGAAAGTGTCATCGGCGCGGTTTCGCTCCACCACCTCGATCTGCGCCTCAGGGAACGATTTCTTCAGCAGGATCGCCGAATAGAGCCCGGCGGGCCCGCCGCCAATCACGTCAATTCGCATGGATATCCTCGAGTCGGGAGCTTGGCCGCGGGGCAGGCAGTGCCGGTGCGCGGCGGTTCCGGCTTGTCCGGAATTTGCTTTAAGTCTAAAGTATTTCGTCTGACCCAGGTCAAATCCCCATCACTCTCACGCGCTTTGCGCCCGAGGCTCCGATGCAGATTCTTCAACCGCCCGATTGGGCGAGACCGCGCGGCTATTCAAACGGAATCGCCGCACGCGGCACGCTGGTATCCATCGCTGGCCAGATCGGCTGGGATGCGCAGTGCCGCTTCGCAGATGGCGGCTTTGTCGGCCAGTGCCGGCTGGCCATCGCCAACATTCTGGAGGTGCTCGCGCAGGCCGGCGGGCGCCCCGAGCACATCGTACGAATGACCTGGTATGTCACCGACAAGGCCGAATACCTTGCCGCGGGCAAGGCGTTGGGCGACGCGTACAAATCGCTGATGCGAACCATCGATGGCCGCGTGCATTACCCGGTCATGACCGCGGTGCAGGTGGTGGCACTCATCGAAGACCTGGCCAAGGTCGAGATCGAAGCCACTGCAGTGATCCCGGATGCCTGACGGGCTCTTTGCCCGCAACGATAGAATCGCGCCTTTCCAAGGAGTTCCGATGTCCAGCGCCAAGGCTCAGTTCAACTGGCAGGACCCATTCCTGCTCGACGCCCAACTCACCGACGAAGAGCGCATGGTTCGCGAAGCGGCAAGCGCCTATTGCCAGGAGCGGCTCGCACCGCGGGTGGTGGAGGCCTTCCGGGCGGAGTCCACCGACCCTGAGATCTTTCGCGAGATGGGCCAGATCGGATTGCTCGGGCCCACCATCCCAGCCGAATATGGCGGCCCAGGCCTGAACTACGTGGCCTACGGCCTGATCGCCCGCGAGGTCGAGCGGGTTGATTCGGGCTACCGCTCCATGATGAGCGTGCAGAGCTCGCTCGTGATGCTGCCCATCTATGAGTTCGGCACCGAGGCGCAGCGAAAGCGCTACCTGCCCAAGCTCGCCACCGGCGAATATATCGGCTGTTTCGGCCTCACCGAACCCAATCACGGATCGGATCCCGGCTCGATGGAAACCCGCGCGCGCGCCGTCCCCGGCGGCTACGAGCTCACCGGCAGCAAGATGTGGATCTCCAACAGCCCATTCGCCGATGTGTTTGTGGTCTGGGCAAAGTGCCAGGGCGGCGACTTCGACGGCCGCATCAAGGGGTTTGTGCTGGAGAAGGGCATGAAGGGGCTGTCTGCCCCCAAGATCAAGGGCAAGGTGGGCCTGCGCGCTTCGATCACCGGCGAAATCGTGATGGACCGCGTGGCGGTTGATGAGTCGGCGCTGTTGCCCGGTGTGGAGGGGCTGCGTGGCCCGTTCACCTGCCTGAACAGCGCGCGCTACGGCATTGCCTGGGGGGCACTTGGCGCAGCCGAAGACTGCTGGGTGCGCGCTCGTCAATATGTGCTTGATCGCAAGCAATTTGGCCGGCCGCTCGCCGCCAATCAGCTGATCCAGAAGAAGCTCGCTGACATGCAGACCGAGATCGCGCTCGGCCTTCAGGGCTGCCTGCGACTGGGCCGCATGAAGGAGGAAGGCAGCGCGTCGGTGGAAATCACCTCCATCCTCAAACGCAACTCCTGCGGCAAAGCGCTCGACGTGGCGCGCATGGCGCGCGACATGATGGGTGGCAATGGCATCAGCGATGAATTTGGGGTCGCGCGCCATCTGGTGAACCTCGAGGTGGTCAACACCTACGAAGGCACGCACGACATCCACGCACTCATTCTCGGCCGCGCACAAACCGGCATTCAGGCGTTCTTCTGAACCCGGGCGCGCCCGATTAAGCGGCGCGCCCGAGCCATGAGCGAGCGCGCCGCCGCCAGTCCCCCGGCGGAATTGGATGATGCGCAGATCCATCGCATCATTGGCGGGCTCGCTGTTGCGATGTTTCTTGCAGCGCTCGACCAGACCCTGGTCGCGGTCGCGCTGCTCTCGATCGGCCGTGATCTGGGTGACCTCGATCTGATGCCCTGGGTGATTGCGGCTTACCTGGTCGCGGCCACCATCTCAGCCCCCATCTTCGGCAAGCTCTCTGATCAACATGGGCGCTGGCCGATGCTTGCGGTGGCGCTCGCCACAGGCATCGGCGCCTCGCTGATCTGCGCGCTGAGCCCGTCAATGCCCATGCTGATCGCGGCACGGGTCCTGCAGGGCATTGGTGGCGGTTCTGTGATTGCACTGGTGCAGACGGTGGTCGCCGACATCGCCCCCGGCGCGCGTCGCGGGCGCTATCAGGGCTGGTTCTCGGGCGTGTACGCCGCCGCCTCGGTAATGGGGCCGGTGCTGGGGGGCTTGATCGCCGAGTACATTGGCTGGCGCGGTATTTTTCTCATCAATCTTCCCACTGGCGTGATCGCCTTCGTGCTGGCCCGACGCGTGCTCGCGGGGCTGCCGCGAACTGCGCGCAAGCGGCCGATCGACTACGCCGGTGCTGTGCTGCTCGCAGGGGGACTATCGGCGCTCATGATCGCGCTCACCCGTCTCGGTCAGGGCGTATCCTGGATCGCTCCTTCCACCCTTCTTCTGGTCGCGGCCGGCGTGTTGCTGTTGGTACTCTGCGCCTGGCGCGAACACCACGCGCCCGAGCCGCTGCTTCCTCCAGTCCTGTTCACCGACCCGGTGCTGGTGCGCTGCTATAGCCTCTTCGGCCTCGCCTTTTTCACCCTAATGGGGCTGTCGGTCCTGCTACCGCTCTGGATTCAATCCGCATCTGGACTCGGTCTGGACCGGATCGCCATCCTCTTGTTGCCGTTTACCCTGTCCTCGCCCCTTGCTGCCTTCCTGGCAGGCCGGCGCATTTCGCGCGGCGGCCGTATGCGAACACAGCGCCTGGCGGGCAGTTGGGTCACCGCTATGGGGCTCGCTGTGCTCACCATCGCCACCCCCAACGCACTCGTCTGGTTTGTGCTGGGCACGGTCGTGTGCGGTTTGGGCATAGGCATGGTGATGCCGGCCACGCTCATGACGGTGCAATCACGCGTGAGCGCCGATCGGATGGGCATCGCCACCGCATCGGCGGGGTTGTTTCGCTCGCTGGGCGGGGCGCTGGGCGTGGCGCTCTTGAGCGCAGTGCTGTTTGGTCTCGCCGCTCACGATGATCCAGACCGCGCAGCGGGTGCGGCCGCGCTGCGTACCGCGCTGACCTCGGGCGCAGACGCCTCGGCACTGCAGCCCGCCTTTCAACTGACCTTCGCGGTGGCCACTGCAGTGGCCCTGATCGCCCTCGCGATCGCCTGGACCATTCCGGCACACGACGGCCGGCCAGAGAGTTAAGCCATCGACCCAGTTGCTTAAGCGAAAGCCTCGCCCATCCGTACCGGTCGGCCACTTTCCCAGGCCGGCCACGACGACGCAGCCGCTTGGGGAACCAGCATGATGACCGTTGAGCCCAACAGGAAACGACCCATCTCGTCGCCCTGCCCGAGGTTCACCTGCGCGTCGGTGTAGTCCCAGCGCCTGATCGCGCCTGGGCGCGGGGGATTGACCACCCCGTGCCAGACGGTTGCCATGCTACCCACGATCGTGGCGCCCACCAGCACCATGACGAAGGGCATGGCGTGAGCGCCCTCGAACTCACAGACCACGCGTTCGTTGCGCGCGAAGAGCCCGGGGATGCCGCGTGCCGTCACCGGGTTGACCGAGTAGAGCGCACCCGGCACATGTCGCATCGAGCGTAATCGGCCGTTGGCTGGCATGTGGATTCGGTGATAGTCACGCGGGCTGAGGTAGAGCGTTGCGAACGCACCATCGGTGAAGGTCTGTGCGAGCACCTGATCGCCGCCTAACAGCTCGGTGACGGTGTAGGCATGACCCTTCGCCTGAACGAGCGAGCCGTTGCGGATCGGACCACACTGGCTGACGGCCCCATCGACCGGACAAATCCAGGGGGCGTGCGCAAGCGGCCGCACACCGTCGCGCAGCGGTCGCGTAAAGAACGCATTGAAGCTCGGGTAGGCCGAGGGCTCAGGGGCTGCCGCTTCGGCCATCTCCACCTGATAGCGGGCAATGAACCGGCGAATGGCAAAGTGCGTGAGCGCACCCGCTTCACGCGCCGCCAGCCAGCCGATTGCCTCGGTGAGCGCCTGCTTGGGGAGCAGACGCTGCATGAGCAGAAAAAGGCGATCGGCGCTTTCAGACATAGCGGCGACTGATGGTTTCGGCCACGCACACCGGTTTGTCTGAGCCCTTGCGCTCAATGGTGGCCTCCATCGTCACCTGGAGGCCTTGATTTGCCACCTCTTCAACACCAACCAGGCGAAACCGCGCCCGAAGCTCGCTTCCTACCGGAACGGGCGATGTGAAGCGAACGCGGTTGAGGCCGTAGTTCACGCTCATGCGTACATCCTCAAACCGCAGAGCATCCTGAATGAAAAGCGGCAGCATGGAGAGCGTGAGAAAGCCGTGCGCAATGGTGGCGCCGAAGGGTCCCGATGCCGCCCGCTCCGGATCGATATGAATCCATTGATGGTCGCCCGTGGCATCGGCAAACTGATTGATGCGCCGCTGGTCGACCACGAACCAAGTGCTCACGGCAAGTTCCTCGCCAACCATCGCCTTGAGGTCGCCGAGACGGGAAATGACTCGCATCGAAGAATCTACCCTGGAAAATTAAAGGGGCATTATCGCGCGGCCCGCCTGCCCACTGCGTGAGATCAAGTTCGTCAAGCGGGCATCGACCCCAACCGAGTGGCGTCTGCTTCTGGTCAACACGACCAACTACCCAGCGGGTGCAATCGCGCTTCCACCGGAAAGCCGATCCATGAATTCACCCGATTCGTTCGTCCGCCCCGTCTCCGAGGCTGCGCACAGCGCCCTATTCGCTGACCTCTATCAGTTCACGATGCTCCAGGCCTATCACGCCGCCGACATGAACGGCGAGGCGAGCTTCGAACTGTTCTGCCGCAGGCTCCCGACCCGCCGAGGTTTCCTGATGGCGGCGGGACTCGAGCCGGCCCTTGAGTGGCTCGAGTCGCTGCGCTTTCAGTCACATGAACTCGACTGGCTCGCCAGCACGGGCCGCTTCAGACCAGACCTGATCACGATGCTTCGTGGCTGGCGCTTCGCTGGCGAGGTCAGCGCCGTTCCAGAGGGGACGATTCTTTTCCCAGGTGAACCCATATTGCGCGTGACCGCCTCGATCGGGCAGGCGCAGCTGGTTGAAAGTCGGATCCTGAATCTGATCCATGCGCACAGCCTGATCGCAACCAAGGCAGCGCGCTGCGTGATCGCCGCAGGCGGCGCACCACTGATCGAATTCGGTATGCGTCGCGCACATGGCGCAGATGCCGCGATGATTGCTGCCCGCGCCTCGGTGATCGCCGGTTTCGAAGCCACGGCCAATGTGCTTGCGGGCATGCGTGATGGGCTTCCGCTTGCTGGAACAATGGCGCATTCGTTTGTGCTCGCCCATGAGGCCGAGGCGATTGCGTTCGAACATTTTGGTCACGCCAACCCCGGCCACACCGCTTTCGTGATCGACACCTACGACACTGAACAGGGCGCGCATCGTGCGGTCGCCGCAGCGCACGAACTCGCGCGTCAGGGGATTGCGCTGCAGGCGGTGCGAATCGACAGCGGCGACCTCGCACGGCACAGCCATCGGGTCCGGCGAATTCTCGATTCGGCGGGCCTCCCGCAGGTCAAAATCCTGGTGAGCGGTGATCTCGACGAATGGCGTGTGGCAGCGCTCCGCGCGGTACGGGCACCGATCGACGCCTTCTGTGTGGGCACCGCCCTCAGCACCTCGTCCGATGCCCCATCCCTCGACCTGACCTACAAGCTGGTTGAATACGAGGGTCGGCCGTGCAGCAAGCGCTCGCCGGGAAAGGCCACCCTGCCCGGCCGCAAGCAGGTCTGGCGGCGCTATGACGCACGCGGGCTGATCGCCTCCGACCTGATCGCGCTCGCCGACGAGCCGGCGCCCTCGGTGAGCGCTGGCGCCTGCGCGCTCACGGGCGGCCCCCACGC
>CAIPNM010000213.1 GCA_903866395.1 uncultured bacterium | reverse complement strand
CCGTTGAGGGTGTCGTAGCCGATTTCTCCAAACAGCCGATCGGCACCGTCTTCACCATTCAGCTCATCATCACCGTCGCGGCCGTAGATCGAGTCATTGCCGCCCCCCGCGTAGACACGCGAGCTCGCGCCAGCCACTACATCCTTCCAGATGTTGTTGCTCGCCGAGAGGATGTAGGTTTTGTCGAAAGCCATGGTCTTGCTCCAAACGTTTGGTTTGAGAAAAGCCGGTCATCGGCGGGGCCTGGGGCCCTCGATGCGTCCGGCTGGTAACCATCGGCAAGTCCTGTGCCATCGCGGCAGGGCATTGATTTGTCGAAGAACGTGCTGACCCGCTTGTCCGCACGCAAAGGGCGGGTGTTCAGCACCCGATACGGTCGTGGTTCGCATCCGATACATCGACACCACCGGCTGTCGGCCCCGAGGAAAGATCAGCGGCAGAACCACCCGACGAATCGGAGTCCCCGCCCGCTTCGAGCAAGCGTGCAGCCTCCTCAGGAGGCAAATCCCCGGCAAGCTTGAGACGCGCAACAATCCGGTAAAGGGTCACGCGCGAAACGCCCAGTTGCCGGGCAGCAGGCGCGATTCGTCGTCCATGCAGGCGCAAGGTCTCGCGGACCAGCTCGCGCTCGAACGCCTCGCGCGCCTGGGCCAGATTCAGCGGGCGCTGCGCAGCCGGACTTCTCTGGAGACCCAGCGCAGCAGCATCGATCCAGACGCCTTCGGTGAGCACCACTGCGCGCTGTACGCAGTTCATCAGCTCTCGAACATTGCCCGGCCAGCGATGCCGCTGCATGGCCAGCACCGCATCGGGCGTGAAACCCCTCACGGGGGGCCCCCGGCGGTCCGCGCCAAAACGACTGAGGAAACTCTCAGCGAGCACCAGCAGGTCATCTCCCCGGTCTCGCAAAGGCGGCACCTGAAGAACGAGCACGTTGATCCGGTAGTAGAGATCCTCTCGGAATCGTCCGTCAATGATCGCCTGCTCGAGATTGACATGCGTGGCCGCAAGCAGACGAAAATCAACGGGAACCGGTGCGCTTGCACCGAGCCGCGTGACAAGCCGGTCTTGTAACACGCGCAGCAGCGCCGGTTGCAGCGCGAGCGGTAGCTCCCCGATTTCATCGAGAAAGAGGGCCCCGCCGTGCGCCGCCTCAAAGCTGCCAATCCTGCGTTGTCCCGCGCCGGTGAAGGCATACCGCTCGTGGCCGAACAATTCGGACTGGATGAGTGTCGGGGCGATCGCCCCGCAGTTGACCGCGACCAATGCCCCGGCAGCGCGGCGAGAACGCTGATGAATCGCGCGGGCAACGAGCTCCTTCCCGGTCCCTGTCTCGCCCACGATCAGTACGGGTGCATCGGACTCGGCAACGCGGTCGATGGTTCTGAGTAACGAGCGGATGGCCGGGCTATCGCCATGCAGAGTAAAGCGAGGGTCGAGCGGTGGGGATCCCATTACCTGTCGCGAGTGGTCCGGTTGCAGTACGACGCGGCACTGTAGCGATGCGCAGGGTAAAGAGCTTATGAAAGGTCAACCGGTGAACATTGGAGGTGCGGATCGGCGGGCACTATGCTCAAATGCGAACCACTCGAACCTGTCGAACCGCATTGCTCTTTTTTTCGAAAGAATATCGATGAGAATATTTCTTGCCTCGATTTTTGCTGCGCTGACCCTCGTGGTGTCGGGTTGCAGCGACTCGGTCACACCGTCAATCGAGCATTGCTACCCCTCCGGCATGGCGGCAGATCTCGCCCTGGTGGATCCAAACCGTACGCTGGGCGCAACCGGCAATTACAACTACACGTTGTGCTCGGCGCGCTATGAGCGGGTGGTCAGCGAAGCGATCGTCACCAACGGCGAAATTCCTGACACCGCCCAGAGCCGGGCATCCTTTGTGGGCATCGACGGGGCGCATTTCGCGCTGAGATTCGATCCCGTCTGGAATGTCACCCTCACCCCCGCCGGCCTTCGTCAGGCGCTCGACACCCATTGCTCAGGCCCCTCCGCCTGGAGTTCGATGCTCACCAAGCTCGGGCTGGCGGGCCCCGATGCCTCATCAAAATTCCAGCGCAACCAATGCGCCAATTCCACCTACGTCAACACCATGCTCTTTGGTAACAGCGGCCTATTTCGTAACAACGGCTCGGCCTTCGCGCGCACCGTGAGCTCCGAGCAGAATGGCGCCACGGTGCTCACCTGGACCCGAGGCTATCTCTTGCAAAGGTACGGAAAGCCGGGTTGTACTGATTGCCAGGTCACGGACGAATACCGCATCGTGATTGATGCGGGAAGCAGTGGCACGCGGCTTTCGCTCTACCAGATCACCGCGAACGGCAATGGCGCGTATCCCCAGGTCACCTGGCTCACCACGCTGGAGCGAGGCGATGACGAAAACGGCATTGACGATTTTGTCGGCACAGCCAACCCGGGTGAGGTCAATACCAAGGTGATCGGGCCTCTTTTCACCAAGCTGCACACCGACTACAAAAACAACGCGAATTGGCTTGCCACAACCCAGAATGTGAAGGTTGATCTTCTCGCCACTGCAGGCATGCGCGAGGCCGAAGCAAAACACGGCAAGGCTGCAGTCAATAATTTCTACGCGCTTATCAAAACCTACATCACGAATCAGGCCAAGACAGATTCCGGCGCACCCGCCAACCGCACGTTCACCGCCGAAGAGGTTCGCACCAGTGACGGCAACAGCGAGGAAGGAGTCTGGAGCTGGATCAATCTGAATGACCACTACTGCCGCTACTTCAAGGTCAACCCCGATCCGCTTGCGGAGTGCGCCAACGCCACAAACGGCATGTACGGCGTCGTCGAGGTCGGTGGCGCTTCGATGCAGGTCAGCTTCCCTGTCGCAGGAAATGCCGACCCCGCGAACAACCGCTATGCGGTCACGATCGGCGGCAAAAGCGTCACGGTTTACAACAAAACTTTCCTTGGACTGGGACAGGATCTTGCCCGCAGGTCGATGGCAGCCCAGTAACTGGCGGCCCGTGATGCGACGCCCCGCTGCTTTCCGTCATAGCGTGTGGGGCGGGTTGCGGCCTGGCCTGCTCGCGGTCGCGGTAATTGCGCTTTGTCCGATGGGCGCTGCCGCGCAGGAAGTGCGTATGACCTGTCAGCACCAGGGCAAGAGCTACTGGGTGAGTTACGACCCGAAGCAGAAACTCTTTCGAAGCGGTGATCCTGATGGGGGGTCACGATTCCGCGTCAAGCGCGATCAGGTTGATAGCGATGGCATTCTTGTCTGGGTCGGCGCGCAAATGATGGGCGGCGAACGAGATCTGCTCGCCTTCTTCGGCAACGACACCAAATGGCTTCGCCATTTCTACGGTAACGGCAGCCAGGTCATGCATCGCTGTCAGTAAAGCCTAACGGCAGTCAGACTAGTCGGGCCTGATAGCAGGGCTCGGGTATTCCGGCAGCGATCGCTAAACCACGTATCGTTTCGGCTCGATCTTGTGTTCGGGGTACGCGATGAGCGTTCGAGAACTTGTTGGCCTGATCAACCTGAATGCCACGCAAGCCTTATCGGCAAACGCGGCCCAGGTCCCCACCTTTTCGCTCCAACTTACACCCGGTCGCTACCAGATCGATTACCTGCGCGTTGGGCAGCTGGGCGCCGAGCACTCCGGATGGCAGCGGCTTGCAGGCTCAGCATTTCCATGGAGCGTCGATTACGAACTCTCGGCGCATACGCTCCAGGCAACCTGGGTAAAGCCCTCCACGGGTGACGCATCGGCCGGACGAGATTTCTCGTCCCTGTCGGCAGCGTCGGCGGCGGCAGCAGCGATATCGCCGACGCGCGTTACGCTCACCGAGGCCGACACGCTGCAAATTCGGCTTCCCGACAATCAAACTTCCGACAACACAGGTGGCCTGTCGCTCGCGGTCTATCGCGTCACCAACAGCCTCCCGACCGGGTCGGTCACCATCGCCGGGTCGCCGGTGCCAGGCCAGACGCTTACCGCATCCAACTCGCTCGCTGATCCGGATGGGCTGGGAACGATCCGATACCAATGGCTGATGGGCAGCGCAGTCATCGCCGGGGCAACTGACCCCATGCTGGCGTTATCCGCCATGCATTTAGGCCAGTCGATCGCGGTACGGGCAACTTACACTGACATCGAAGGCTTTGCTGAAGTCGTCTCCAGCGCTGCGCTGACCATCCCCGCGAGTTCGCGTATCGAGGGCACTTCAAGTGGCGACACGCTGAACGGGACTGCACAGGCCGATCTGATCGTAGGCCTCGGCGGCTCGGACGTGCTGATCGGTGCCGCGGGAGATGACCGTCTCGATGGCGGCACCGACGGAAGCTGGGGCGACACCGCCGACTACCGCGCCGCGTCAGCCGCGGTCATTGCCGATCTGTACACCGGCGCAGTAACTGGTGGCGCCGGAAACGACTTTCTCACCGATATCGAGCATCTGAGTGACTCGGCATTCGGCGATCAGTTGCGGGGCAATGCCAAACGCAACTGGTTTCGGCTGGCCGCGGGGAATGATCTCGCAGATGGTCGGGACAGTGTCGACACGGTGATGTATCAGGACGCCAGTTCTGCGTTGAACATCAATCTGGCGACTGGCTCGGCTTCAGGCCTTGGCATTGGCACCGACACACTGATCTCCATCGAGGGCGCGCACGGAAGTCAGTTCGATGATGTCATCCAACTCTCCAACGCTGTCGGCAGCTACGCCTCCGGCGAGGGCGGGCACGATGTGCTCACGGGCGGGTCATCCAGCGACGCGTTCATTGGCGGGGCGGGGAACGATACGCTTCAAGGTGGCGCGGGGAACGACAGTGCAACATTCCGAGTCGGCGCAATCAGTGACCGCGTGGCCCTTACGGCCGACGGATCCGGGACCTGGCGAATCAAGACAGGCTCGCTCGACCTGTTCACAATCACCCAAAGCTCGGATGCGCTTCAGGTCACTGATCTGCGTGCGCCCGTACAGGCCACCACCGACGCGCCTCTACAGAATACCGATACGATTCGGGGAGTCGAAGCTATCAGCATCGAAGCCTCCGTGACCGCCCCTGGTAGCGCCATGGCCAGCACCATTGCCGTGCTGCGACTTTCCCTTTCAGCAGCCTCGTCTGGTGGCCTCGCGCCGACGGTCAGTTATCAGTTCATCGGTGGAACCGACGGTCCTGATACGCTGGTTGGCTCGGAGAACATCGCAGATTCAATCGCAGGCTACGGCGGCGACGACTCGGTCTCGGGTCTGTCGGGCGCCGATTCGCTATCGGGTGGGAATGGCAACGACACTCTGGTCGGAGCGCTGGGCGACGATAGGATCTATCCCGGCGCGGGCTCCGATTCGATTGATGGCGGAGAACAACGACGCTATCCGGGCCTCAACACCACCGGTGACTATGATCGGATCGACTACACCGGGTCGGGAGCGATCACTGTCGACCTCACCCAGAGAACGGTGGTGGTCTCGGGTGAAACCGGTACTGACCGCTACAGCGGCATTGAGGAGATCGACGGCACCACCAACGCTGATGCCATCACCGGCCGCGTCAGCAGCTCGGCCAGCGATGCGGCGGTGGGGGGTACCGGGCTTTACTTGTATCTGCGAGGCGGCTCCGATCTTGTGGATGTTTTACCGTACGGGCCCCAACAAACCTGGAGCGATGGGGTCTACGTTGGCTACCACTGGTCGGCAACGCCCGTTACTGTCAAAACTTCTTCGAATACATGGACAGTGAACTATGGGTCAGCCTCAGGCCAGACCGCTGGCACCGATACGCTCAGAAACGTCACGCTGATCGGCGACACCGCCTTCGACGACCGTATCGATGTGAGCGGAATGCGAATCAACCACCTGGGTTATGTCTCCAGTCCCTTGGACGACTCGAGTTATAACGCGCTCCTGATGGGTCGCGGTGGCAGTGATACCGTGATCGGTAACGGGCTCACCACGGTCAACTACTCCGCGGTCGACGGCGCACAGGACAACGTCAACGGGCTGAAGATCGACCTGCGTCAGACAACTTCAGACCTCTCCAACCTGTCCACGGCTGGGGTCGTTCTCGGTACGCTCACGTTCAGCGGCATTCGTGGCGTTCACGGGACGCGTTTCAACGACACGATGATCGGCGGCGTGGCCGACAATGACTCGCTCGAGAGCTTTCGCGGTGACGGCGGCAACGACTTTATCGACGGCGGGCCTGGTATCGACCGAGCCGAGTATCGGTTCGCAAATGAGGGCGTTACGATTCTCCTGGCCGCAGGCCTGGCATCCTCCGAGTCGAGCGGTTCAGACACCTTGCGTAGCATTGAGATCATCCGCGGATCGATGTTCGCCGATACCTACGATGCCCGCGGGTTCGGCGGCGCAGCAAACCGCCCCATCGATCCCGAAGCGGCCCCCGCAATTGGCAGCGCTGCTTCCACACTCAGCACGCCCAATGTCGGCAGTCGCTGGTGGGGCTACAACAGTTTTGTTCCCGAGGGTGGTGACGACACGATCCATGGCAACGGGTCAACACTGCTCACCTACGACCAGTCGATGCTCCCGATTCGGGCTAATCTTCGCGAAGGCGTAGTCGATGCGCTCGATGAGGCCGCCAAAACTACGCCTGCTTACGCGAGCCTGGGGCGCGATAAATTCAGCGGTGTCTATGGTGTTCAGGGCTCAAGCTACGGTGACCTGCTAATCGGCGGTGGTCAGGGCAGGATGTCCCTCAATCCGCGCGCCGAATACTTCTACCCTGGTGCGGGCGCCGACACGATTCAGGGGGGCGGTGGCTGGGACATTGTGGAACACCCAGCCTCCCCCGAAGGCATCGATGTTGATATGTCGCGCGCAAGCGGCCAGGTGGTCAACGACGGCTGGGGTGACACCGACACCCTCATCGGAGTCGAACACGTTGTGGGCTCCTACTACGCCGACCGCTTCAAGGGCAGCGACCGCGGCGACACCTTCAACGGACTGAGGGGCGCCGATTCCTTTGATGGTGCCTTTGGCCATGACGAGCTCGAATTAAGCGCGCTCTTCGGTACCCAGGGCGTCGTGGTCATGCTCGAGGGCTGGGTCGGCTCGTCGGGGTCGCTGCCTTCGGGCTTTACCGGATCGGCCATTGACGCATTTGGCGATATTGATGTGTTCACCGATATCGAAGGTGTAGAGGGGAGTCAGGACAACGACCGGATCACTGGCGATGGCAACAATAACCGTCTTGACGGCCGCGGCGGAAGCGACACCATTGATGGCGGGACAGGCCTTGACTGGGCTGAATACAACCACGCCACCCTAGGCATCATCGTCAACCTGGCTGAGGGTAAGGCGCATGACGACGGTCAAGCGGCCGGCGACGAGGGCCCGGATTCCCGCGTGGACGTCGACATTCTGATCAGTATCGAAAACGTCCAGGGCGGCATCGCCGGCGACCGTATCACGGGCGATTCAGGTCCCAACGTGATCGAGGGCGGTCCAGGTGACGACACCCTAAGCGGCGCAGCCGGCCAGGACGTGGTGGTGTTTGGCGGCGCTCGCAGCAGCTACTCCGTCACCACAGACTCAACCGGCTACGTTTCGCTTCGGGACAACCGCGGGGCCGACCGGTTCGAGCTCAGCACCGGAATCTGGACGTTCGGCGATGGCACAGATCAGGTTGCGGGCTTCGAGCGCTACCAATTTCGCGATATGTTGCTCGCGCAGCCGGACCCCGTCCGGCTACCGAAATCAGTGATCGACCTCGGCACGTTTGACGATCGCTCACTGCGACTCATGCACCCTTACGTCGCACCAGACGGGCGCGTGTACTACGTAGTCGACGCCGACGGCAACGGCAGAATTGAACTCGAAGACTCAATCGGTCACGTCTGGCTGGATAAGTTTTTCAACCAGGGCAACGATCGCTTTGATACTCAACCTCAGGGCGCAGTCGCGGGCGTGGATGACGCCCGCACTGCTTTACGAGACGGTTTCACCCTGGTGAACCCAACCACCACCGAAATCGTTGCGCTTCGTCAGGACCTTAAACACTACCTGCCTGCCGGCTGGCGCTTCGAGGACATCGACTACGACTGGGTACAGAACGTCTCGTCGGCGACGCGCGTCGCAGCCGACGTTCACCACAATATTTCTCTGGTCAACGACGGCATTTTCACTAACCTCTACGACAGCTTCGGCTATAACGGGTTGTTCATCGTCCAGGCCCTAGGTAACGTATGGGAGCAGGCACCAGACCTCGGCGGACGCGTCTATCACTGGAAGAGCCATCAGCCAATCGCGCAGGTGACGATCACACTTACCGGGGGTGATGCGGTCGCGCCGACGCCGACAAGCCTCTTCAGTCTGCGCAACATCCGCACGACCACTGAAGGTGATCTTCAGGTTGATCTTTGGGCCGATCCGGCGGCAGCGGTCTCCCGATTCGACCTCGACTTCGAGTTCGCTTCAGACCGTACCGTCGGCTTCAGCTGGGCACCTGATCTATCAGGCTGGAGTTTCAAACTGTTTTCGGTCGATCTGCCGGGCACGCTGAACCTCTCTGCAGCGAGTGTCGACCAGCCACTCTCGGGGCCTATTCGCCTCGGCACGATCACGATCGACACGCTGGCCGAAAACTCGTCAGTGGACCTTTCCGCGGTGGCCGGGCGGCTTGGCAGTCAGCAAATCACCCCGTTCCAGACCCGGTTTGCGCAAACGCAAACCGGCCCGGACGGGCGTTGGTCTCTGGAAAATGTCGAGTTCGGCGGCTACGCACTCTCGGCACGACACGCCGCTGAACGCGGGAGTATCGATTCGGAAGATGCGCTAGCGGCGCTGATGCTTTCAGTGGGTCGCAATCCGAACGCCGACCCCGATGGCACCGTGGGACCTAGACGCGCCGCGCTCGTCTCGCCTTATCAGTTCATATCCTCCGACGTCGATCGCTCGGGGCAAGTGGACAGCAATGATGTGTACGAGATTCTGAAAATGGCGGTCGGCCGGGCGGATGCGCTTCCAGCAGACTGGCTCTTTGTGAATGAAGACTACCCTCACTGGGATCCCGAAGCCCGCGGTGGGGCTGGCGCCTTTACCTCGCAGCGACGATCGGTGGATTGGAATGGCACAACAATCGAGGTCGAGGCCGGCAGCGCAGGCGAGATCAACCTGGTCGGGACAGTCCGTGGTGATGTCAATGGCAGCTGGCAGGCTGCCAATTCCGTCGCCCCGATCGCCGACAGTTACTTCGCATCGCTCGCGCTTGCCCTCGGCGCGCCACTCGATCAGTGGGGCTATCCTGGCTGATCAGACCGGATCCCAGCTGAACACGTCCGGCGAACGCTCGAGCGGATAAAACGACGCCCGAAGCGCGGGCATCGCGTGTTCGGCGATGCTCTGCGCGGTCCAGCCCTCGCCGCGATGCAGGCTACGAATCGGCCGGTTCTGGCTGATCAAGAAAATCTCATTGGCCCGCACTGCGAAAATCTGTCCGCTCACCTCACGCGCGGCCTCGCTCGCAAGGTAGACCGCGAGCGGCGCAATCTGGTGGGTCTGCATGCGCTGTAAGCGCTCCACCCGGGCCTGCTGCTCAGGGGTGTCGGTGGGAATCGATCCAATCATGCGGCTGTAGGCAAACGGCGAGATGCAGTTTGATCGAACGCCGAACTTCGCCATGTCCAGCGCGATCGACTTGGACAGCGCAACGATGCCAAGCTTTGCCGCCGAATAATTGGCCTGGCCGAGGTTGCCGATCAGGCCCGACGTGGATGTCATGTGAATGTAGGCGCCCGACTGCTGAGCTTTGAAATGGGGCGCCGCCGCGCGCGAAACATAAAACGTACCGTTCAGATGAACATCAATCACCGTCCGCCATTCGTCGGCACTCATATTGTGGAAGAAGCGGTCACGCAAAATGCCAGCGTTGTTGATCACGGCGTCGATCCGCCCGAAGGTATCGAGCGCCTGTTCAACCATGCGATGCGCAGCCGCCCAGTCGGCCACGCTATCGCCATTGGCGCTCGCCTCGCCACCGGCCGCCCGAATCTCGTCCACCACGGCCTGGGCCCGCGAGCGATCCTGGCCCTCGCCCGCCACGCTGGAACCCAGATCATTGACCAACACTCTGGCGCCTTCGGCTGCCAGGGCCAGCGCGAGCTCCCGGCCAATACCGCCACCAGCCCCGGTGACCAGCACGACCTTGTCCTGCAGAAATCTATCTTTCATTGACCGACTCCGGGCGAATTAGCGGGGTGTTTTGGCTCGAGGGCCCAAGCCGCCGGTAAAATGCCACAGATGAAACGCAAACTCCATATCCGCACCTTCGGCTGCCAAATGAACGAGTACGACTCGGACAAAATGGCTGAAGTGCTTGCCGAAAGCGAAGGCGCCGTCCTCACCGATCGGCTCGAAGAGGCCGATATCGTCCTCTTCAACACCTGTTCGGTCCGCGAAAAAGCCCAGGAAAAGGTGTTCTCCGACCTGGGACGTTTGCGCGCGCTCAAACTCGAGCGGCCCGGCCTGGTAGTGGGCGTTGGCGGCTGTGTGGCGAGCCAGGAAGGCGCCAACATCGTTGCCCGGGTACCGTTTGTCGACGTGGTGTTCGGGCCTCAGACCCTGCATCGGCTGCCGCAGTTGCTCCGAGCGCGCGCGCAGACCGGCCGCTCACAGGTCGACATCAGCTTTCCTGAAATCGAGAAATTCGATCACCTGCCACCGGCCCGGACCGACGGCGCCACCGCATTCGTCTCCATCATGGAAGGCTGTAGCAAATACTGCAGCTTCTGTGTGGTGCCCTACACGCGCGGCGAGGAGGTCTCCCGCCCCTTTGATGATGTGCTCACCGAGGTGGCCGGCCTCGCCGACCAGGGGGTGCGCGAAATCACGCTGCTGGGCCAAAACGTGAACGCCTACCTCGGGCCGATGGGCGATACCGCTGAGAAGGCCGACTTCGCACTGCTGCTGGAATATGTCGCAGACATCCCAGGCATCGAGCGCATCCGCTACACCACCTCGCATCCGCGCGAGTTCTCGCAGCGCCTGATCAATGCCCACGGCGCGATCGACAAGCTCGCCACCCAGGTTCATCTACCGGTTCAGTCGGGCTCTGACCGTATCCTTACCGCCATGAAGCGGGGCTACACCGCGCTCGAATACAAGTCCATCATCAGGAAACTGCGGGTGGCGCGCCCCGAGGTTTGCCTGTCTTCCGATTTCATCATCGGTTTCCCTGGCGAGACCGAAGCCGATTTCGAACAGACCATGCGGCTGGTGGAAGACATTGGCTTTGACGCGTCGTTTTCGTTCGTCTTCAGCGCGCGCCCCGGCACGCCCGCTGCCGACCTGCCCGACGACACCGCGCAGGCGATCAAGCTCGCACGCCTACAGCGACTGCAGGCCCAGATCGACACCCAGGCCCGCGCGATCAGCGCAGCCATGGTGGGTGGCGTTGAGCGGGTGCTGGTAGAGGGCCGGGCCAAAAAAGACGCTACCGAGCTAAGCGGACGCACCTCCAATAACCGCATCGTCAATTTCCCCGGGCCCGACCGTCTGCTCGGCCAGTTCGTAGATGTCCGGATCACCACCGCATTCCCGCATTCACTGCGTGGGGATGTGCTCATCCATGACTGAGGCCTTGACCCCGCGTAGTGCTGGTGCGGCTCGCGGACGGCGCGACGCGAGGCTCGAATTCGATCTCGGCGACACCGAAGCCACAGGTGACAACCAGCGCCTGGCCAACCTGTGTGGCCCGCTCGATGCCAACCTCGCGCAAATTGCTGCCGCCTACGGTGTGCAGGTGAGCCGCCGCCATGCGCACTTCACCGTTGAAGGCTCGGGCGCCGCCAACCGTCAGGCACGCGACGCGATCATGCATTTCCACGGGCTGTCGGGGGCCGTACTATCACTGGACGACATTCAACTTGGTTTAGTCGAGCTTCGCGGCCGCGCCAGTGCGGCAGAAGCGGGCACCGAGGCTGCCGGCCCCGACGACTCACCGGTTCTACACACCCGCCGCACTGATCTTCAGGGTCGCACCCCCAGGCAACGCGAGTACCTGCGCAACATCCTCGCCCACGACGTGTGTTTCGGTATCGGACCCGCAGGAACCGGCAAGACCTATCTCGCGGTGGCGTGTGCCGTCGATGCGCTCGAGCGCGACGCGGTCAAGCGCATCGTGCTCACTCGGCCCGCAGTGGAAGCCGGCGAGCGCCTGGGCTTTCTGCCGGGTGACCTGTCGCAGAAAGTCGACCCCTATCTGCGGCCGCTCTACGACGCACTCTACGACCTGCTCGGGTTTGAGCGCACCGCGCGCATGTTCGAGAAGCAGGCCATCGAAATTGCACCGCTTGCCTACATGCGTGGCCGAACACTGAACCACGCCTTCATCATTCTCGATGAGGCCCAGAACACCACCCCAGAGCAGATGAAGATGTTTCTCACCCGCATTGGGTTCGGATCGAAGGCGGTGGTCACGGGCGACGCCACTCAGATCGATCTGCCAAAGGGCCAGGCATCTGGTCTCATCGAAGCCCGCCGCGTGCTCGCTGGTGTACGCGGCCTCGCCTTCACACACTTCGACAGCACCGACGTGGTGCGTCACCCGTTGGTGGCCCGCATCGTCGAGGCTTATGAAAAGCACGCCCCCGCTGCCACGCGCTAGGAAGCCGCGGCAGCGTGCACGCGTGGCGGCTGCATCGCTCGCGCTCACGCTTCAAACGGGTTCCGGGGTAACCGCCCTGCCCGCCTCCCGCGCGCAGCTTCGTCGCTGGGTGCTGGCGGTGCTTGCAAACGATGCCGACCTCACCTTGCGGTTCGTCAACCGAGCCGAGGCCTGCGCGCTGAATGCGGGGTATCGCAAGCGCGACTACGCCCCCGACGTGCTCACCTTCGTCTACGAGCACAACGAGCCGCGCGCTCGGGTTCGTTTGCCAGCCAACCCAACGTCTCGTCTTCAGGCCGATATCGTGCTCTGCGTGCCGGTATTGCGCGAACAGGCCCGCCGCTCGGGCTGGCCGCTTGCGTGGCGTCTTGCGCATCTGGTGATCCATGGCGTGCTGCACGCTCAGGGCCATGACCATGAGCGCGATGAAGACGCGCGTGACATGCAATCCGTCGAGACCCTCGCCCTCCAACGCTTCCGGATTCCTGACCCCTACGCCGAGCCCCTGTAGGGCAGTCGTGGAAAGCACAGGGTTGCCGGTGTATGCTCCGAGCGTCTTAACAACCGCTCGGATCCATGTCAGACCCTCTGCCGGCAGGCGAACGAAAACGAACCTTCATCGAACGCCTGTCCGCGATGCTGTTACGCACGCCGGACGATCGACACGAGCTGATTGAACTCCTTCGCCGCGCGCACGAACGTTTTCTGTTTGATGCCGAGGCGCTGTCCATGATCGAGGGCGTGCTTCAGGTTTCGCAGCTGTCCGTTCGCGACATCATGGTGCCGCGCGCACAGATGGAAGTGATCGAGATCCGCGAAACGCCTGAGCAGTTCCTGCCGCGCGTCGTGAAAACTGCGCATTCGCGCTTTCCGGTGGTCGATGGCGATCGCGATCGCGTGATCGGCATCCTTCACGCGAAGGATCTTCTGCGCCTGCAAATCGATCCAGGCGCCGACATCCGCGATCTGCTGAGACCCCCTGTTTTTGTGCCGGAGTCCAAGCGGCTCAACGTGCTGCTACACGAGTTTCGCGCCGGCCGGCACCATCTGGCGATCGTTGTCGATGAATACGGCGGATCGGCAGGCCTCATCACGATCGAAGATGTGCTCGAACAAATCGTAGGCGACATCGAAGACGAATTCGATTTCGACGAAGAATCCGATCACGTCGTGCCCGTTGAGGCCGGTGCGAGCGGCCAGCGTTATCGCGTGCGTGCGCTCGCCTCGGTCAGTCAGGTCAATGAGGTGATGCACACCGAGATCGCCGACGAGGGCTTCGACACCATCGGCGGACTGGTCACCGATCGCCTTGGACGCGTCCCGCGCCGCGGTGAGCGGGTCACGATCGGCGGCGTGCTCTTTGAGGTGCTTCGCGCCGACGCGCGTCAGGCGCATTTGTTCCTGGTTGAGCGCTCCGCCGCGGCGGCACCGGCGCCCGTCGCGGACGATGCGCGCTGAGCGCGGTTTCACGCCCGCGCTGCTTGCAGCCCTTGCGCTGGGCCTGATCCACGCGCTCTCTCTGTCGGTAGCGGGCGCCTGGTGGCTACAGTGGCTCGCCTTCGGGCTGTTTGCCGCGCTCATCGCTTCGCAGGGCGACACGCACTGGTTCACACGCCGGTCGGCAGCAATCGGCTTTTCATTCGGGCTAGGCTGGTTTGTCGCGGGCGTCTGCTGGCTCTTCATCAGCATGCACCGCTACGGCGGCATGCCAGCGCCGCTCGCCGGGCTGGCACTCCTCCTCTTTTGCGCCTATCTGTCGATCTTTCCTGCGGGCGCCAGCGCGCTTGCTGCCTGGCTCAGCCGGGCTCGCCGCACCCACCCGGACGCCCGCCCGCGCGCCACTGCCTTGGCCTGCGCGCTGGCGGGTACCTTCACCCTGGCGGAGTTGCTTCGCGGAGCGCTGTTCACCGGCTTTCCGTGGCTCGCGCCCGGTTATGCGCATACCGACGGACCCTTCGGAGGCCTCGCGCCGCTGGTGGGCGTGTTCGGCGTGGGCGCTGCGGCTTGTCTGAGCGCAGCACTCACTGCACTCGCGGTACATGAGGGGCTGCGCCGCCGACCGCTGCGCGCGGCGCCGTTCATCACAGCAATCGCGCTTGCCGGGGCTGGGTGGCTCGCTGATCGATCCCACTTTGAGACGGTGGCCACCACACCCCTTCATGTAGACCTCATTCAAGGCAACGTCGCGCAGGACATGAAGTTTGACCCTGCCCGCGCGCGCGCCGCGATGAACGCCTACGCCGATGCCCTGCAGCCTGGCCGGGCGCATCTCACCGTGTTGCCCGAGACCGCCTGGACCGTTCCCTGGCATCTGACGCCACCTGATGTCGCTGCGCGAATCCGAGGAGCACTCGCCACCGGATCACGGGTCGCAATCGGCATGCCGCTGATCGCTCAGGAGAACGCCCAGCGACTCACCAACAGCGTCGCAGTGATCGGCCCGGAGGGCACGATCGTCAGCCGCTACGACAAGACCCATCTGGTGCCGTTTGGCGAGTTCATCCCCTGGGGGTTTCGCTGGTTCGTCGCCATGATGAACATCCCGCTGGGCGACTTTGGTCGCGGACTGGAAAGCCAGCCCATGCTGGACATGGCAGGTCATCTGATTGCTTTCAACATCTGCTACGAAGACCTGTTTGGCGACGAACTCGCGCGCCAGGTCAGGGCGGGCGCAAACCTCTTGATCAATGTCAGCAACATTGCCTGGTTCGGCGACTCGCATGCCCAGGAGCAGCACCTGCAGATTGCACGGATGCGATCGCGTGAACTGGCCCGCCCCATGCTACGCGCCACCAACACCGGCGTGACGGCGGCGATCGACCATCGGGGTGTAGTGCTCGATCGGTTACCGGGCCAACAAGTCGGTGCTCTGCGCCTCAGCATCACGCCCACGCGCGGCATCACACCCTTCGCACGCTGGGCCAATCTGCCAGCGTGGCTGACCGCGTTTGCACTACTGGCTTCTGCAGCGCTGGTCGCACGGCGTCGCTAGCCTGCGCAAGCACTCTTGACCCACCCAAGGGTTATGCAGCGGGAATCCCTCGGTCGAGCAGAGGAGACCCGCTAGAATCACGGGTTTCGCAGCGACCGCGGCCCCTCTTCATGCAGACCTTTCAACAAACCATTCTCCGGCTCCAGCAATATTGGGACAGTCACGGCTGCGCGCTTCTTCAGCCCTACGACATGGAAGTCGGCGCCGGCACCTTTCACACCGCCACGTTCCTGCGTGCCATCGGCCCCGAACCCTGGCGGGCGGCCTATGTTCAGCCCTCGCGCCGCCCCAAAGACGGCCGCTATGGCGACAACCCCAACCGACTGCAGCACTACTACCAGTACCAGGTGGTGCTAAAGCCCTCCCCGCCCAACATCCTGCAGCTCTACCTCGGCTCCCTCGAAGCGCTTGGCATCAATCTCAAGTCCAATGACGTACGGTTTGTTGAAGACGACTGGGAATCGCCCACACTGGGCGCGTGGGGCCTGGGCTGGGAGGTCTGGCTGAACGGCATGGAGGTCACGCAGTTCACCTATTTCCAGGAAGTGGGCTCGCTCAAATGCCAACCGGTGACTGGCGAAATCACCTATGGCCTCGAGCGCCTCGCCATGTACCTGCAGCGAGTCGAAAGCGTGTTCGATCTGCGTTGGACCGACGATATCCTCTACCGCGATGTGTTCCACCAAAACGAGGTGGAACAGTCCACCTACAACTTCGAGCATTCAAACGCGACCATGCTCTTTCGGCACTTCGGCGAATACGAAGCCGAGGCCCGCAAGCTCATCGAGGCGCAGCTCGCACTGCCGGCCTACGAAATGGTCATGAAGTGCTCGCACACCTTCAATCTGCTTGATGCACGCGGTGCGATCTCAGTCACCGAACGCGCGGCCTACATTGGTCGCGTTCGTAACCTCGCTCGCGCCGTCGCGCAGGCGTTTTATGACTCGCGCGAACGGTTGGGGTTCCCCATGCTCAAAGCGCAGCCGAAGGCGGCCTGACCCATGACCCGACCGCTGCTGATCGAGCTCTTCACTGAAGAACTTCCGCCCAAGGCGCTATCGCGTATCAGCGAGGCCTTTGCCCAGAGCCTGTTGAATTCACTTGTCGAGCGAGGCCTCGCCGAGGCGGGCACAGCCACTGAGCGCTTCGCCACGCCGCGCCGACTGGCGGTCCGTATCGCCAATGTGCTCGCCCACGCGCCCGAGCGCGCGGTCGAAGCAAAAGGCCCGTCGGTCAAGGTTGGACTCGACGCGTCTGGCGCCCCCACGCAGGCCCTCATCAAGTGGGCTGAGCGCCAGGGCGCAAGCATCGAGGCGCTTTCTCGCGCAAGCGACGGCAAGCAGGAGTGCTTTTACTGGCGCAGCACCGCGCCGGGCGACACGCTCGCGCAATGCATCACCGCACTCATCAACACCGCGCTCGCTGCGCTTCCCATCCCGAAAGTCATGCAATATCAGCTCGCGGACGGCGTCACCAATGTGAGCTTTGTCCGCCCTGCACACCGACTGATGGTGCTGCACGGCGCTGACGTGATCGAAGCCCATACCCTCGGCCTCACTTCCAGCCGGATCACCGAAGGCCACCGTTTTCTGTCCGATGGTCCTATCACCATCACCGACGCGCTGGGCTATGAAGCCGCGCTCGAATCGCCCGGCAAGGTGCTCGCATCGTTTGAGCGCCGGCGCGATTGCATCCGGGTGGCGCTTGAAGCACGCGCCCAGGCGCTTGGCGCCTCCTTGGGAGAGGCCGCGCAGGTGCAACCGCTTCTCGATGAGGTCACCGCTCTGGTCGAGTGGCCAGTGGTCTATGTGGGTGAATTCGAGGAACAGTTCCTGCAGGTGCCGCAGGAGTGCCTGATCCTCACCATGCGCACCAACCAGAAATATTTTCCGCTGTTCGATGCTGACGGTCGGCTGCTGTCGCGCTTCCTGATCGTCTCCAACATCGAGGCTACCGACCCCTCCGCCATCATCGACGGCAATGAGCGGGTGGTTCGTCCCCGACTGGCCGATGCACGGTTCTTCTTCGAACAGGATCGGAAGGCGCCACTTGCCGCGCGGGTGGCACAGCTTGGATCGGTCGTCTACCACGCCAAGCTTGGCACACAGGCCGAACGGGTCGAGCGCGTGCGCGCCATCGCCGGCGCGTTGGCCAGCCTCGCGGGTCGCGACGCGGAGAAACTCGACCGCGCAGCGCTCCTTGCCAAAGCCGACCTGCTCACAGGCATGGTGGGAGAGTTCCCCGAGTTGCAAGGGATCATGGGCCGCTACTACGCCCTCCACGATGGAGAACCCGCCGAGGTGGCTCAGGCGATTGTCGAGCACTACCAGCCACGCTTTGCGGGCGATGCGCTGCCGCAAAGCGAGTGCGGAACGCTCCTCGCGCTCGCAGACAAGCTCGAAACGCTCGCCGGCATGTTCGGAATCGGACAGCTCCCCACCGGCGACAAAGACCCCTTCGCGCTCAGGCGCCATGCGCTGGGCGTGATCCGGATCCTGATCGAAAAGCGGCTGTCGCTGCCGCTCCCCGCCCTCATCAACGCTGCATTTTCGGCCTTCGGCGATCGCGTCAAACCCGCCCCCGTCGAGCTCGAAACCTTCCTTCACGAGCGGCTATCGGGTTACCTGCGCGAACGGGGCTACAGCGCCCAGGAAACCGCGTCGGTCGTCGAACAGCGCCCGGCAGATCTCGCCCGGGTGCCCGACCGGCTCGAGGCCGTGCGCGCGTTTTCCCAACTCCCTCAGGCGCAAGCGCTTGCTGCCGCCAACAAGCGAATCGGCAATCTGCTGCGTAAATCCGGAGCCGAGGCTGCGCCTGCCACCGACCCTGCGCGGCTCGTTGAACCTGCAGAGGTTGCACTCGGCGAGGCTGTGTCGCGACTCGAGCCCGAGGTCTCGGCACGATTGGGTCTGCACGACTACGGCGCCGCGCTTGCTCTGCTCGCCGAGGCGCGTGAGTCTGTCGATCGCTTCTTTGATGAAGTCATGGTCATGGTCGACGACCCGGCACTGCGCGCCAATCGGCTTGCGTTGCTTACCCGCCTGCACGCCCTCATGAACGGGGTCGCCGACATTTCAAGGCTCTCGGTTGGCTGAGCCTGCCTCACCGCTGCCAGCCCCTCCGCCTGCGCTTGGGGCAGCGCGGGCTGTCACCTTCCTGATATTTCAGGCGGTGACCGTGGTGCCTATGGCGTTTCTATGCCTCCTGATGGCGCCGCTTCCCAGACCGCTTCGCTACCGGATCACCATCGCCTGGCCACGCTGGCAAGTGATCGCTGCTCGGGCCATTCTCGGTATCCGCTGGGAAATTCGCGGCATGTCCAACCTGCCCGACGGACCAGCGATCTTGCTGTCGAAGCATCAGTCGGCGTGGGAGACGCTGTTCTACCCCTCTTACATGCCACGCGAACTCTGCTTCGTGTTCAAGCGCGAATTGTTGTGGCTGCCTTTTTTCGGCTGGGGTATCGCGCTGCTCGACATGATCCATATCAATCGCGGTCGAGGCGCCAACGCCTTCGAACACGTCGCCAACCAGGGAGCGGACAAGCTCGCACAGGGGCGGTGGATCATCATGTTCCCCGAAGGCACCCGAACGCCCGTCGGCTCGCAAGGCCGCTACAAGTCGGGTGGCGCGCGCCTTGCCGTGCGCACCGGCGCTCCCGTGGTCCCCATCGCCGTGAATTCCGGTGAATGCTGGCCGCGCAAAGCATTCATCAAACGACCCGGTACCATCACTGTATCGATTGGTCCACCCATCGCCTCGGATGGTCTCAGCCCAGACGCTCTCAATCGGGCAGTCGAGCAATGGATCGAATCTGAAATGCGTCGCTTAAGTCCCGAACGCTACCTCCCTGCCGCCACCGACCCGGAATCGAAAGTCTCTTGAACGTGCTCCAGCTTTTTCGACGCAAACCTCGCCCGGTACCGCCCTCCGCCAGCCAGCTCACGCTGCAATTCGACGCCCCACCCGATGCATCGCCGCCGCCCCAGAGCCGGCGCTTTGCCATGCTTCGACATCAGCCCGTTCGCTGGGAGCTGGTGCGCAGTCGCCGTCGCACGATCGGCTTTCAGATCGACGGCCGGGGCCTTCGCGTGAGCGCGCCACGCTGGGTACCGGTCTGGGAGATCGAACGGGCGCTGCAGGAAAAGGCCGACTGGATTCTGCGCAAACTCGCCGAGTGGCAGGATCACGAGCGACGCCGCCAAGACATGATGCCGCGCTGGGAACATGGCGCGCCCATTCGACTGCTGGGCGACACCCTTACCCTCACCCTCGCTCCCGCGATGAGCGGCGTACGCCGCGAGGGCGATCTCCTGCTGGTTGGGCTGGCGGCTGATGCCACGACCGAGGCCATTCGCGAGCTGCTCCAGAAGTGGTTGCGCGAACAGGCCCGTGAAGTGTTTGCCCGACAGATTCCGGTTTTCGCCGAGCGTCTGGGCCGGGCCCCCTCGCGCTGGGCACTATCCTCGGCCCGCACCCGCTGGGGCAGCTGCGGGCCCGACGGCGCAATCCGACTCAACTGGCGACTCGTCCACTTCCCTGCCGAGGTTGTCGACTACGTGATCGCGCATGAGCTCGCCCATCTGGTCGAACTCAATCACGGGCCCCGTTTCTGGGCGGTGGTGGAACGCCTCTGTCCAGACTACGAGCGAGTGCGTGACACACTCAAGCATCATTACGACGATATGCCCGAGGGCTGATCGCGCCGATTATCACTTTCAGGACATCTCACCATGCGCATCCTGCACACCATGATCCGGGTTGGCGACCTTCAACGCTCCATTCACTTCTATACCGAGCTGATGGGAATGAAGCTGCTGCGCACCTCGGATCGCCCTGAACAGAAATATTCGCTTGCCTTCGTTGGCTACGGCGACGAGACCAGCGAGTCGGTACTCGAACTCACCTACAACTATGGTGTGGATCGCTACGACCTGGGCGCCGGGTTCGGACACATCGCCATCGCTGTTGACAACGCCGCGGCAGCCTGCGAACGCATTCGCGCCGCCGGCGGCACGATCACTCGCGAGGCGGGCCCAGTCAAGGGCGGCACGTCGGTTATCGCCTTCGTGCAGGATCCCGACGGCTACAAGATCGAGTTGATCGAACGCAGCTGATCAGCGAGCTCGCAGTATTGCGCCACGCTGATTTCCTCGGCGCGGCTCTCACCATTTAGGTTCGGCGCATCCACCCCACGCTCGCGAAGCCATGGAATGAGCGTGGAGCGGAGCATTTTTCGCCGCTGTGCGAAGGCCGGGGTCAGCACCGCCTGAAGTGCAGCCAGATCCTCGGTGAGCGGACGTTTGCGCGTGATCATTCTGAGAACCGCTGAATCGACCCGAGGCGGCGGATCAAACGCCTCAGGTGGCACCTCAAACAGAAGCTCCACCTCATAGAACGCCTGCAGGATGACGCTCAGGCGACCAAAGCTGGTCGAACCTGGCGCCGCCGCGATCCGCTCCACCACTTCTTTCTGTAGCAAAAAATGCTGATCACGGACCAGGTGGCGGGCTTCAACCAGCGCCACCAGAAGCGGACTGGAGATGTTGTAGGGCAGGTTACCCACCACGCGTAGCGGGGTGACCCCAAGCGCGGCCACCGCGTCGGCGGGATTGAAGCTCAGCGCGTCGGCCTCGAACAGGCAAAGCCGCTCAGGTCCGAAGCGCCGGCGCAGCCGTTCACACAAGTCGCGGTCGATCTCGACGGCTGCCAGGCGTGGCACGGCCCTGAGCAGTTCGGTTGTGAGCACGCCGAGCCCAGGGCCGATCTCAAGCAAACCGTCGGAGGCCGTGGGTGCGATCGCCTGAACGATCGCCGACAGGACGGATCGGTCAGCCAGAAAATGTTGGCCGAACCGTTTGCGAGCAACATGTCCGGCCACGGCCCTGGGCGGCCGCTGCCGGGCCCCTGCCCGCCGTTCAGCGTTCATCTAGCCGATATTCGACGTAGGTGCTGTCGCGCAACTGCCGCAGCCAGTCCTGCCAGACCTCTTCGCCCCGCTGCTCGCGGAGCGCCTGCTTGGCCACTGCGCGCGCGCGCTCGCCTGAGGCCGCCTGCTGTCGGCGCTCAAGCACCTGGATGAGGTGAAAACCGAAAGGCGTTCGAACCGGCTGACTGGTTTGTCCGAGTGCGAGCGTGTTCATCGCGCGTTCGAACTCGGGCACCGTGTCGCCCGGCAGAATCCAACCGAGATCGCCCCCGCGTCCCGCCGTGCCATCTGCTGAATTCTGACGCGCCAGATCGGCAAAGTCAGCGCCGCGTTCGACCAACGCGCGCAGGTCGTCGATCCGGCGTCGTGCCTCGCTTTCGCTTTGGTTATCGCTCACCCTCAGCAGGATGTGCCGAACCCGGGTCTGCGTGACCGCGGCATCACCCGACCCCAACCCCGACACCGCGCGCTTGCCGACCAGCTTGAGTACATGAAAACCGTTGGGGCTTCGAACGATCGTGGCGCCACCTGGCTGAAGCGACTTCACCGCCTCGACAAAAATCTGCGGTAGGCGATCGACGCTGCGCCAGCCAAGCGACCCGCCGGTCATGGCGTCTCCTGCATCGGAATAGGACGCAGCGAGCGCCGAGAAATCACTACCGGGACGCGAGACCGCCGAGAGCACTTCCTCGGCCCGCGCGCGGCGCCTTTGAATGTCGTCGCTCGAGGCTCCTTCAGCGACCCGCACCAGGATCTGGGCCAGCTCGAATTCGGCGTTCTCGCTGGCAAGCCGCTCGCGCTCGGCGATGAAGGCATCCACATCGGCATCACTGATCTGAACGCGGCTACCCACCTCACGCTCACGTAATCGTCCCTGGATCATTTCCTGACGAATGTCGCGGCGTAAACGCTCCCATGCAATGCCCTCACGCTCGACCAGACTGCGAAAATCGGCCACCGACAAACCGCGCTCGCTCGCAATACCGCTGATGGCCCGTTCGAGTTGCGCGTCATCGACACGGATTCCGCCATCCCGCGCTGTCTGCAGCTGGGCACGATCAAGAATCATGCGCTCGAGCACCTGCGAGGCGAGCACGTCGGCAGGGGGAACCTCGATCTTTCGGCTCTCCAGCTGACGGCGAACGAGGTCGACCTGCCTCGAAAGCTCCTGCCGGGTGATGACCTCAGCGTTGACCACCGCCACCACCGAGTCGAGCGAATTCAGGTTTTGCAGGCGGGTTGTCTGAGCTGAGGAGAGCCCGCAGACACACGCAAGCAACAGCGCAATTAAACCGATCCGCGGACGATTCAGCATAGCCCCATCCATCATTCGTAGCCGAAATAACGAGAGCCCGGTTCCAAAGTGCCCTGAGGCAAGCGGTATCCGGGAATGTTCCGCTGCAGCACGAGAAACGGATTCTGCCCGATCGTGCCAAGGCCATTCAACTCGAGCTGAAGGAAAAACGCTGTCGTGCTGGCATTGGCCGCCGTTCGGAACTGCTGGGTTAAAACGCGCAGCGCCCAGCATGATGCCGTGTATTCGAAGCCCATGAGCGATTCGACGAACCCTCGGGTGTTCTCCACCCGGCTCACCGGGTCATAGCCCTCGGACAGGAAAGAGTAGTTGAGCCGAACCAGGGAACTCCAGCCATCGACAATGGGCCATCGGGTGGAGACGTCAACTTGCCCGAGTTGGTCCCGACGGTATCGCACGCCCGCATTCAGCACCCGACCATCCGGGGGAAGATAACGGCCCACCACGCTAAACCGCGGCAACACCGTGGTGGCCATGCTGTATTGGAGGCCAGTATCGATGGACCAGTGTGACCCGAGCGGCCCCGCCGCGGCCACCAGCAGGTCGGAGCGTCGATCAGTACGCGGCGCCACACCAGGAATCGATACCTGCTGATCCGAAAAATAGCTGCGAAAACCGGTTGCGAACCGCAGCCCTTCGACGCCGGTCTGAGGATCGATCAGCCGCGACACTGCAGCGGCAGTGAGCTGATTCACATCAGCAATCCGATCGTTTCCAATAAAGGTGTTGTCCGAGAACAGCTGGGCGAAATTGAAATCGGCCGGTGCAGTATCGAAAACCGGAAACACGCTCTGATCGCGAAAGGGGGTGCGCACATAGAAGAGGCGAGGTTCGAGCGTTTGCGTGATGTCGCGCCCCGCATAGGTATACGGCCGCTCAAACACCATCCCGGAATCGAACGACAGCGTGGGCACCACACGCTGGAGCCCATAGTCGGTACCCAGCGCGGTGTTCACCTGGTAGCTGGTTGCGTGCACATTCGCCTTCGGCACAGCAAACCATCCCGGACGGCGAATCGGCCAGGACACTGAGGGGTTAGCCACCATTCGGGTGCCCGACGGGCGAATGGCATCCGGCGAGACGAATTGGGTCACGTCGAACGTACTGTTCATGTCGAACCCGCCTCGATCGCGAGCCAGCCAACGGGTCACCACCTGCGGCTCGCGTTCGTAAGGACCTGGCCTTGCGTCCAGAATCGACTGGAACTTCTGAACCAGTACCGTCATCGACCAGTCTTCGCTCAAGCCGCGGCCAAAACTCACCGTTCTGGGCAGCACCCGGTCTGCACTGGTCACGATCGAACGCGAGTAATCGACAAAGTAGCGATCATCCGACACGCCCCGCATGTCCCAGCCACCGCCCCAGCCACCCAGATTGCTGAAGCTCTGCCGGGTGTGCCAGAAATGACGCGAACTGCCCGCCTCCTGGTCATAGGGGTTGGCCTCAAAGCGGGTTTCCCCAGCGAAGTTATCCCTCAGATAGCGAATTTCACCGCCCAGTTGCATGCCGCGGCGGGTGCTGACCCGGGGATAGAGGGTGGCATCGGTGTTATGCGAGATATTCCAGTACCAGGGCACCATCAGGTCGACGCCGCTGCGCGAAGTGATGCCAAAGGAGGGAGCGAGAAATCCCGATTTACGCTCGTTACCTAACGAAAACGCGAAATAAGGGGAAGCGAGTAGCGGCGCTCCCTTGAACGACAACAGAGCGCTCCGGCTCACCCCTCGGTCGTCATCCTGATCGATGAAGAGCGAGCGGCTTGAGATTTGCCAGTCAGGTGTCTCGGGGCCACAGGTGGTGAACGTGGCGCGCGAGGCAAGCGCACGCCCGGGTCCCAGAAAATCAATTCGCTCAGCATGCCCGCGCCCGCCCCCCTGAAGCGCGAGGTAGTAATCGGGGCTGGTGAAGGTTCCCTCGTTGGCATCCACCCGCAACTGCAGGGCGGGGCCGGTGAATACATTGCCGTCGCGTGTCACGCGGACATTGCCGGTTGCCACCAGTTCGTCGGTCGACGAGGTGTAGGTGATTCGATCACCGCGAATGACGCTGCCTGCGCGGCGCACCTCCGCATCGCCGATGAGCGTGGTCTGCTCCTCAGGCCGCCCCTCTACTACCCAGGCGCGAGCATAGGCAGGGAGCGCCTGCGAAGGCGTGCGGGCCTCGGTGAGCGTGCCATCGAGCTTCAGCACAAACCCAGGCCCCGCCGGTTGCGCGACCCCATGCGTCATGACAAAGCCCAGCAGCCCCGCCGCCGTGAGGGCGGACAACAGACTTGGCGGGCGACGGTTCATCGGGGGCATGCCGGGTCGAGGGTTGAGGCGCTTGCGCTGGCGGCACGGCACCGGGTTGGCCCGGGCAGACCTGAGCGACAGCGGGCGGTCAGAGTCAATCGACTATTATAGGGATCACCCCTCCTCCTGCGCGCCGACACCTTTACATGACCTCGCCCGCCTCTGACCCGCGTCTACCGCTTCTGCAACGCTGGCTCACACAGCGCGCCGATCGTCTGAGTCTGCAGCTCGATAGCCTGCGCCCCGCGTCCGACGATGCCAGCTTCCGGCGTTATTTCCGGATCGATTCTCCGGCGGTGCAAGGCGGCAGTCTGATTGTGATGGACGCCCCCCCCGCTCGCGAAGATTGCCGACCTTTCCTGCACGTCGCGGCCGTCCTGCGCGAGGCTGGCCTAAGCGTGCCTGCGGTCATCGATGCTGATCTCGACTCGGGCCTGCTGCTGCTCAAAGATCTGGGCCATGACACGTACCTGTCTTGCCTCGATATCGAATCGGCCAACGGCCTCTACCAGGACGCGGCAGCCGCGCTCGTTAAACTGCAGCTCGCCAGCCGACCCGGGGTGTTTCCCGACTACGATCGGGCGCTGCTTGATCGCGAAATGCAGCTCTATCCCGACTGGTATGTCGCGCGCCACAAGGGCGTGGTGCTCTCCGACCTAAACAAAGAACTGCTGAACCAAGCCTTTGACCTGCTCGCGAACGCGGCATTGGCCCAGCCCCGCGTCTATGTTCACCGCGACTGGCACTGCCGCAACCTGATGAAAATTGATGCCGAGCGCAACCCGGGTGTGCTCGATTTTCAAGATGCCGTGTACGGCCCCATCACCTACGACTTGGTATCCGTGCTGCGGGATGCCTACATTGACTGGCCCGAAGAGCGTCAGATCGACTGGGCAATCCGGTATTGGGAGGCCGCGCGCAAAGCGAGGCTACCGGTGGCCGACGACTTCGGCAGCTTCTACCGCGATTTCGAATGGATGGGCTTGCAGCGGCAGCTGAAAGTGCTTGGAATCTTCGCCAGACTTCAGCACCGCGATGGCAAGTCGCGTTACCTTGCCGACTTGCCTCGGGTGTTGGGCTATGCGCTCGCAGCCGCTCGTCGCTATCAGGCGCTCTCCGGTCTGGTGCAGGTGCTCGAGGCAGTCGAGAGCCTCGCGCCGGCCCAATCGGGTTACACCTTCTGAGCCCTGGTAAGCGGGGCCTGCTTCCCATGCGCGCAATGATTCTGGCAGCGGGCCGCGGCGAGCGGATGCGTCCGCTCACCGATCAGTGCCCCAAACCCATGCTGGTCGCCGGTGGGCAGCCGCTACTGGGCTGGCATCTGCAGGCGCTCGCCGAGGCCGGCTTCACCGAAGTGGTCATCAACCACGCGCACTGCGGTGACGTGTTGTGTGACTGGGTGGGGAGCGGATCCCGCTGGGGTCTGTCGGTCTCGTATTCACCCGAGCATCCGGCACTTGAGACAGCTGGTGGAATCCGCAGAGCGCTGGGGCTCCTGGGAGAGCATCCTTTTCTGGTGGTCAATGGCGATGTCTTTACGCGCTGGCCGGTTACGCGGGCGCGCACCATCGCCCGTCAGATGAGCGCGGGCGGGCTCATCGGCTGGTGCGTGCTGGTTCCCAATCCTGACCATCACCCCGAGGGGGACTTCACGCTCGACTCGGGGCTCCTCGGCCTGGGCTCATCAAAGCGACTCACCTTCAGCGGAATCGGTGTCTATCATCCTTCGCTCTTCGAGTCATTGCCCGATGGCGAAGCCGCCAAGCTGGGCCCGCTTCTACGCGATGCGGCCGGGCGCGGCCTGATCGGCGCCGAGCGCTTTGACGGCATCTGGACCGACGTGGGCACCCCGGCACGCCTTGCGCAACTCGATGCAGAATTGCGGGGTGGCGTCGCCGACCCCGCGGCCAGACACCGTTTCCCCTCCTGATCGAGCCCACCATGCAGCCCTATCACGACCGTCGTCAGCGTCTGGCCCAACTGATCCGCGAGCGCGGGGGAGGCGTTGCGGTCATTGCCACCGCGCCTGAAGTGATCCGAAATCGCGACGCGCACTATCCCTATCGCTGGGACAGCTACTTTTATTACCTCACCGGTTTTACCGAACCCGAGGCTGTGCTGGTGCTAAGCGTCGATGGCAGCGGCGCAGAATCACGGCTTTTCTGCCGAGACAAAAACGAAGAGCGTGAAATCTGGGATGGCTACCGGTTTGGCCCTCAGCTCGCGCGCGAAAAATTCGGCTTCGACCACGCGCTCAGCATCGACAAGCTCGACGAGGAACTGCCGCGGCTACTCGCCGACCGGCCAGCGATCTTCACCGCCATTGGCGCGGACAGCGCCCATGATGCCCGCGTCGCCCGCTGGCTGAATTCGGTCCGCGGGCAGGCGCGCGCGGGCGTGAGCGCGCCCGGCCAGGTGTTTGAAATTCGATCGCTCATCGACGACATGCGGCTGATCAAGGACTCGCACGAGATCGACATCATGCGGCGCGCGGCCGATATTTCGGCAGCCGCCCATGTGCGCGCCATGCGAGCAAGCCGCCCAGGCCGATTCGAATTCGAAATCGAAGCCGAACTCGAACATGAATTCCGTATGGGGGGGTCGAAGGCGCCCGCTTACGGTTCGATTGTGGCAAGCGGTCGTCACGCCTGCGTGCTTCACTACCGCGCCAACGATGCCCGTCTGACCGAGGGCGAATTGCTGCTGATCGATGCCGGCTGCGAGCTCGATGGCTACGCAAGCGACATCACCCGTACCTTCCCGGTATCCGGGCGTTTCAGTGGCGCCCAGCGCACGCTCTACGACATCGTGCTCGAGGCCCAGCAGGCGGCGATCGCAGCCACTCGCCCCGGCATGCGCTTCATTGATCCGCACAACGCCGCTGTGAAAGTACTCGCCCAGGGGCTGATTGACTGCGGTCTGATCAGCGGCCCGCTCGATGCAGCGATCGAGTCCGGGGCCTACCGTCGCTTTTACATGCACCGCACCGGTCACTGGCTGGGCATGGATGTACACGACTGCGGTGATTATCGCGAGCCTGGCGAACCTGCCACCGGATCGGAAAAGCCCTGGCGGATCCTGCGGCCTGGCATGGTGCTCACCGAGGAGCCCGGACTTTATGTTCGCGCCGCTGACGACATTCCGCGCCATTTTCATGACATTGGCATCCGCATCGAGGACGATGCGCTCGTCACCGAATCGGGCTGCGAGATTCTCACCGCTAAGGTGCCAAAGGCCGCGAGCGATATTGAAGCGTTGATGCGGGGCTGAGCCTCCATGATCCGTATCGAAGGACGCGGACCGGTCGCGCTCACGCTCCGGCTGCTTCTTGAACGTGAAGGCATTGATCGCCAGGCGCTGATCGTTGATCCGATTGACGCCGACCTGCCCGATTGGCTGGGATCGCGGGCCCTCGCCGTATCGCTCGGCAGTCTCCAGACGCTCGGTCGAGTGGTGCCGCAATGCGCTCCCAATGCGCTCCTTGAATCGCCCGGTCTGGCTGCACCGATCACGGTGGTTGATGTCAGCCGCGCGCGCGCCTCGGGTGGCACGCGAATCCGTGCGACCGAACTGGGCACGCCCTTGCTCGGCGCGGTGTTTCGCTATGGCACGCTCCATCGGCTGCTACGCGAAGCGATCGCGTTGCACGCACCCCTCGCGAGGCCGCCTCACAATCAGACCGCTTCCGGCGAACAGTCCCTGCTCACCGTGATCGCAGATGGCGAGACCGAGCAGCGAACCGGGCAACGGACACGCGAGTTCGAGCAGATGGCGCTCCTTGCAGAGGTGGAGGTGGAGCGCGAATGTCCCGGCTGGGCTTATGAGCGGTTTACGAACGAAGGGCCACTCGCTCTGCTGCCCTTGCCCGAGCCGCGCCGACGCGCGTTGGTCTGGTGCGCGCCCGAGCCGCAATGTCGGGCAAGGGCAGAACTGTCCGAGACAGCGTTTGGCAGTGCGCTCTTTCAGACGTTCGGTCCCGGACTCGGTCGCATCACGCTGCACAGCACCCGTCACGTCAGTGCTGTCACGCGCCGCATCGGGCCGCTGCGACCAGCAACCGATCAGGTCGCGATTGGCAATGCGGCGCAGGCGTTGCATCCGGTGGCTGGTCAGGGTCTCAATCTGGGTCTGCGCGATGCCGCGGTGCTGGCGCGTGCGCTCGGCGATTGGCGGGCGCAGGCCGGACCGCTCGCGGCTACGCTAGACCGGTTTGAGAGCCATCGTCGCCGTGATCGCGAGACGCTGGTCGCGACCACCGATCTGCTTGCTACGCTCACTTGCCCGGATTTATTGAAGCCGGTGCACGCGGCCGCGCTCACTCTGATCGATTTCTGCGCACCCATCCGGCACACGATCGCACGCGGCCTCATGTTCGGGATCCGCAGCCGCTGAAACGAACTGCCGATTTTTTGTGCAGATCGGTTTTCAGTAGAATCGCGCCTCTCGTCGAACCGGCCAGCCGCTTTCATGATTCAAATCGGGCCCCACCAGCTCCGCAACCGGGTTATCGTGGCTCCGATGGCAGGCGTCACCGATAGACCGTTTCGCCAGTTATGCAAGCGCCTTGGCGCAGGCTATGCGGTCTCGGAAATGGCTGCCTCCAACCCCGCGCTCTGGAAATCGGTGAAAACGTCTCGACGTATCGATCATTCCGGCGAAATAGAGCCGCGGTCGGTGCAGATCGCAGGCGCAGATCCGCTCATGATGGCCGAGGCTGCGCGCTACAACGTTGACCGGGGCGCGCAGATCATTGACATCAACATGGGTTGCCCGGCTAAGAAGGTGTGCAATCTGCAGGCGGGTTCAGCCCTGATGGCCAACGAGGAACTCGCGCTCGCCATCATCGATTCGGTAGCGAACGCGGTCAGCGTGCCGGTCACGGTCAAGATGCGCACCGGTCCCGATCGGCAACGTCGCAACGCCGTTCGTCTGGCCCAACTCGCCGAGGCCGCAGGGGCCGCCATGATCACTGTGCACGGCCGCAGCCGCGCCTGCGGCTTCACGGGACAGGCGGAATACGACACGATTGCCGAAGTCAAGTCGGCGGTGAGCGTACCTGTGGTGGCCAATGGCGACATTGGCAGCCCCGCACAGGCCATCGCCGTGCTCCAGCACACGCGCGCCGACGGCGTGATGATCGGCCGTGCGGCGCAAGGGCGTCCCTGGATTTTTCGCGAGATCGCGGCCGCGCTAGCCGGCGAAGCCCCGCCCGCGGCCCCTGCACGCGAGGAGTTGCGCGCGCTGCTCCGTGAGCACCTGAGCGATCACTACGAATTCCATGGCCCGTTCACGGGCGTGCGCACCGCACGCAAACACGTGGGTTGGTATCTGGCCGACGAACCCGGGGCAATCGATTTCCTGCGCAATGTGTTTTACCCCATTGAAACCCCCGAGGCGCAGCTCGTGGCGCTTGAGCGCTGGTTCGATCAAGATTTCTCCCGGCACATGGCCGATTCCGTCTGCGACATGAAAGGTCTGCCCCAATGAGCCGCGGAACCATGATCGATGAAGTGATCACCCGCAGCCTGGAAAAATACTTCCACGACCTGGACGGGCAGATGCCGTCGGGGGTCTACGACATGGTTATCCAGGCGGTCGAGCGGCCGCTGCTCGAAGTGGTCATGCGAGCGGCCGACGGTAATCAGGTGCGGGCGAGCGAAATGCTAGGCATCAATCGAAATACGCTTCGAAAGAAGCTGCTCAATCACGGATTGCTCGATGACGCAGGCTAATGCCTGCCGCGCGGCACGCGCCCTCTACCTTTACTCCGGGAACTGAATCCATGCGACCCGTCCGTCAGGCCCTGATCAGCGTTTCAGACAAGACCGGTATCGTTGAACTTGCCCAAGCGTTGCATGCGCTTGGCATTCAACTGCTCTCCACCGGCGGAACCGCGAAACTGCTGGCCGATGCGGGCCTCCCGGTCACTGAGGTCTCGGCCCACACCGGTTTTCCGGAAATGCTTGATGGCAGGGTGAAGACACTCCACCCTGCCATTCACGGCGGACTGCTCGCCCGCCGCGACTTGCCCGACCACATGGCCGCGCTCGCAGCGCACGCCATCAGCACGATCGATCTGCTGGTGGTCAATCTCTACCCCTTCGAAGCAACCGTATCTCGGCCCGGGTGCACGCTGGAAGACGCCATCGAAAATATCGACATCGGCGGACCGGCAATGGTGCGCAGTGCAGCCAAGAATTGGCGTGATGTGGGCGTGCTCACAGACAGCTCGCAGTACCCGCAGGTGCTGGCTGAGCTTCGGGGCTCGGGTGCACTCAGCGATACCACCCGATTCGCGCTGTCGGTGGCCGCATTCAACCGGATCAGCAACTACGATGCGGCGATCAGCGACTACCTCTCGCGAATCCAGCCCGATGGCACGCACGCGCTCTTTGGCGGTCAGGCAAACGGCCGCTTCGTTAAGGTCCAGGACCTTCGCTACGGCGAAAATCCACACCAGCAGGCGGCCTTCTACCGCGATCTCCTTCCTGCGCCGGGGTCGCTTGTCACCGCACGTCAGATCCAGGGCAAGGAACTGTCCTATAACAACATCGCCGATGCCGATGCAGCGTGGGAATGCGTCAAGTCCTTTGACGGCCCCGCCTGTGTGATCGTCAAGCATGCCAACCCCTGCGGCGTCGCGATCGGTGACGATCCCCTGGCGTGCTATCGAAAGGCCTTCAGCACCGACCCCACGTCTGCCTTCGGCGGCATCATCGCTTTCAACCGCCTGATTGATGAGGCGGCCGCGCAGGCTGTTTCGAAACAGTTTGTCGAGGTGGTGATCGCGCCAGCGTTTTCCGAAGCGGCGCTCGCGGTCTTCAAGGGCAAGGCCAATGTCCGCCTCCTTGAGATCGCTCTGCCACCAGGCGGGGCAACCAACTGGGAGCGCGACCATCACGCAATGGATGTGAAACGGGTGGGCTCAGGCATGCTGATCCAGACCGCCGACAATCACATTCTCCAGGCAGCCGAGCTCAAAGTGGTGACCCAGCGACAACCCGACGAGGCTCAGCTTCGCGACCTGATGTTTGCCTGGACGGTGGCCAAGTACGTGAAGAGCAATGCGATCGTCTACTGCAGCGGTGGCATGACGCTTGGCGTGGGCGCGGGTCAGATGAGTCGACTCGATTCTGCGCGCATCGCCTCCATCAAGGCCGAAGCGGCCGGGCTGTCGCTCAAGGGGTCGGTGGTTGCTTCAGACGCTTTCTTCCCGTTTCGCGACGGACTCGATGTGCTCGCCGACGGCGGTGCGGTCGCGGTCATCCAGCCAGGCGGCTCGGTACGCGATGACGAGGTGATCGCCGCAGCCAATGAGCGCGGCATCGCCATGGTCTTTACCGGGGTCCGGCACTTCCGGCACTAACGCACCAGCGGATCACCCTCGTGCGCATCCTCGGTATCGACCCCGGCCTTCGCCGGACAGGCTTTGGTGTGATTGAAAAGCGCGGGGCGGCGCTCGGCTATCTCGCAAGCGGGGTGATCCGCATCCCCGACGGCGAACTCGCCCCGCGGCTTCGCACCATTCATGAGGGCATCACCGAGGTGATCGACACCTGGAAGCCCGACCTCGCCTCGGTGGAAATCGTGTTTGTCAACATCAACCCGCAGGCAACACTCGCACTCGGTCAGGCACGCGGAGCAGCGGTCGCGGCGCTCGCCATCCGCGATCTCCCCGTTCACGAATACACGGCACTGCAGGTCAAACAGTCGGTGGTGGGCTATGGTCGTGCGGGCAAGGAGCAGGTGCAGGCGATGGTGCGGCGGCTGCTGCAGCTGCCTGGCGACCCATCGGCCGATGCAGCCGATGCGCTGGCCTGCGCCATCTGTCATGCCCACGCGTCTGCGCTCTCCGGGCAGCTGGGGGCCGCCGGCATTCTGACGCGCACATCCCGAAGCGGCGCCCGCTCTCGCGGCGGACGCCTTCGCGGCCGCTAGCGGCGCGGGCTGCTAAGATCGCCAGATGATCGGTCGCCTCTCCGGACTACTGCTCGAGAAATCCCCACCGACCGTGCTGGTCGACGTGGGCGGCGTGGGGTACGAGGTCGATGTCCCCATGAGCAGCTTCTACGACCTGCCCGAGATCGGTACGAGGGTGGTGCTGCTCACCGAATTCATTGTCCGCGAGGACGCGCAACTCCTCTACGGTTTTCTTACCGCCCCCGAGCGTGACACCTTCCGGCAATTGATCCGCATTTCCGGCGTGGGCCCGCGCACCGCCCTGGCTGTGTTGTCTGGCATGTCGGTGGCCGATCTCACCCAGGCCGTGGCGCTTCAGGAAAGCGCGCGTCTGCTCAAGGTACCTGGCATTGGCAAGAAAACTGCCGAGCGTCTGCTGCTCGAACTCAAGGGCAAACTCGCGCCGGCGCTCCCCCATGCATCGGGCACAGCGGTCACGGTCGATGCCGGGGTCGATATCGTTCGCGCGTTGATCGCGCTGGGTTACTCCGAACGTGAAGCGCAGGCGGCCCTCCGAGGCCTGCCACCCGACGTATCGGTTTCTGACGGCATCCGGCAGGCACTTCGCCAGCTCGGCAAGAACTGACCTGCGCCGGGCCCGCTCACACCATGATTGAAAACGATCGGATCGTTTCGGCAGCCAGCACGTCCCCCACCGAGGACGTGGTCGAGCGGGCGCTGCGACCGCGTACCCTCGCCGACTATGTCGGCCAGCGCAAGATTCGCGAGCAGCTGGAAATTTTCATCGCTGCCGCACGCGGCCGCGGCGAGGCGCTAGACCACCTTCTGCTGTTTGGCCCGCCCGGACTGGGCAAGACCACGCTTGCACACATTGTTGCCGCCGAGATGGGCGTCAAGCTGCGCCAGACCTCCGGACCGGTGATTGAACGTCCAGGCGATCTCGCCGCGATTCTCACCAGCCTCGAACGCAATGACGTCCTTTTCATCGACGAGATCCATCGCCTGTCACCGGTCGTCGAAGAAATTCTTTACCCGGCTCTCGAGGACTATCAGATCGACATCATGATCGGCGAGGGGCCCGCCGCCCGCTCGATCAAGCTCGATCTTCAACCCTTCACGCTGGTGGGGGCCACGACCCGCGCCGGCATGCTCACCAACCCGCTGCGCGACCGCTTCGGGATCGTGTCCAGGCTCGAGTTCTACGATGTCGATGAGCTCACGCTGATCGTCTCGCGTTCGGCCTTGTTGCTCGGTGCCACCATCACCGCTGAGGGCGCGCGCGAGATCGCGTGCCGCTCGCGCGGCACGCCGCGGATTGCCAACCGGCTGCTCCGCCGCGTTCGCGACTACGCCGAAGTGAAAGCGGGCGGTCAGATCGATGCGCCCATCGCTGACGCGGCGCTCAAGATGCTTGACGTCGACTCGCTCGGCTTTGATCTGATGGACCGGAAGCTGCTGCGAGCCATGATCGAACGCTTCGGTGGCGGACCGGTCGGCCTTGACAACATTGCAGCGGCGATCGGCGAAGAGCGCGACACCATCGAAGACGTACTCGAGCCCTACCTCATTCAACAGGGGTTCATTCAGCGCACGCCGCGGGGCCGCGTGGCCACCTCGCATGCCTGGCAACACTTCGGTCTTGCCATGCCGGCCGGGCGTACGCCCGAGCTCTGGGACCCCCGCGGTGAATGACGATCCGCTGGCGCGCCTGCACCAGCTCACGCCCCGCACCTGGGTCACCTACCTGATCGTTGCCGTGAATGTCGTGGTCTGGCTGGCTGCGGTCGCGGGCGGCGCCTCGGCGCTGAACCCGAACGGCTCTGAACTCCTCGCCCTGGGCGGTAATAGGCTTGCCGAAACGCGCCACGAGCCCTGGCGACTGATGAGCGCCACCGTGCTGCACGCGGGGGTGCTGCATCTGGTTCTCAACATGTGGGCACTCTGGGACACCGGCCGAGTCGCCGAGCGCTTCTATGGCAATCTGCAGTTTCTGGTTCTGTATCTGGGCTCGGGCCTGGCCGGCTCGATTGCCAGCCTGTTTTTTACAGGCCGTAGCGCCGTCTCGGTGGGAGCGTCGGGCGCCATTCTGGGTGTGGTCGGTGCCCTGCTTGCGGTGATCTGGCTGAGGCCGGGCAGTCTTCCCGCCCCCCTCTTGAGACCGCTTCAAAGCTCGCTCCTGGTCTATATCGGCGTGTCGCTGCTGCTGGGCTTTACCGTGGGCGGGGTCGATAACGCTGCGCATCTCGGCGGTCTGATCGCCGGCATCGTGCTGGCAGCCATTCTCGACGGCCGCCCCGGCTGGGAGGATGCCCCCGTCAAGGCGGCGCTCCGCCTGGGTGCGGCGCTTGCACTCGCAGCCGCGTGCGCGCTGGGAGCGTGGCGGGTGCTCGCGTGAGTAACAGTCATGGGCTGACGGCCCCCACGCCGATCATGCGCGGCGACGATGCTCGCAGCTTCGATGTGGCGGCGCTTGGCGAACCGCTGATCGAATTCAGCCAGACACCTGGCACGAACGACTGGCGCCAGGGCTTTGGCGGCGACACGTCCAATTTCGCGATCGCCGCCCAGCGCGCGGGCGCGAGCAGCACCTACCTCAGCCGCTTGGGCGATGAAGACTTTGGCCGCGCGCTGATCTCACTCTGGGAGCGCGAGGGTGTGGAGTGTGGCGCCGTCGAACTCGATCCCGACCAACCGACCGGCCTCTACTTCATCCGCTATGACGAGCGCGGCCATACCTTCAGCTACCGGCGTGCCGGCTCAGCCGCCACCGGCATGCGCCTTACCGACGCGTTTCGCTCCCGCATCCGGGCCAGTCGCTGGCTCCATGTCTCCGGCATCTCGCAGGCCATCTCCGAGCGCGCCTGCGACACGGTGTTCGAAGCCATCGAATTCGCACGCGCCCACGGCACACGGATCAGCTACGACCTCAACTTCCGGCCACGCCTGTGGCCAGCGACCCGCGCTGCGGCCATCGCCCGTGCAACCCTGCCGTACTGCGACCTGTTTCTGCCGTCCATCGACGAGGCGCAGGTCCTCTTTGAATGGGCCGACCCGGAGCGGCTTGCGGACTGGGCGCTCACCGCAGGGGCGCGATCGGTTGCCGTCAAGCAAGGCGCGGCCGGCGCGTGGGTCGCCAACCCCGGGACGGCGCTTGCCATCGCCGCACATCCGGTCCGTGCGATCGATGCCACCGGTGCGGGCGACTGTTTCGGTGGGGTGATGGTGGCGCGTCTGAATGCAGGCGACACGCTGGCCGCTGCCGCCCGAGCCGCCACCGTCGCCGCAGCGCTTGCCACCACCGGGCGTGGCGCCATCGACCCTTTGCCGCGCTGGGCGGACATTGCCGCGCATTTACCCCCAGTCCCAGCGTTGGGGCTTGCCCCTGGGGAGGGCGGGTGATTGGCCGCACGCGCAGAAGCGCGAGCATGTCGCGGGGTGCCAGTAGGCTAGAATCGCGCGCGTGCCACCTCCCGAACCCGAATCATCTGTCGCGCGCGCAGCGACCCGCAACCGCTTTGCCGATCACGAACCCATTTCCGCTGCCACGGCGGGCTCAGCGAGCCTGCTCACGCAAACGCTTCGCGTCTATCTGGAAGATACCGATGCCGGTGGCATCGTCTATCACGCGAGCTGGCTGCGCTTTTTCGAGCGCGCCCGCACCGATTGGCTGCGCGCGCTTGGCATCGAGCAGTCGTCGCTTGGACCGGCAACAGGTATCGGATTTGTGGTGCGCGACATGCAGATCGCATTCCTCCGTCCCGGGCGGCTGGATCAGACGATTCGTACTGAGCTACGCCTGGCCGAAGCCCGGCGCGCCTCGCTATTTCTCACCCAGAATGCGTTCGATGCCACGAGCGGCGAGGAGCTGGTTCGCGCCACCGTCCGCATCGCTGCACTCCGCCTCACCGACCAGCGCGCGGCGCCCTTGCCGCGCACGCTGCTCGCCGAACTTGCCACCCGTGGCGCGCTCGCCACTGAAACTTGAGCCGATGAGCCTCCGATGAATTCAGACATGTCAATCCTGTCGCTCGTACAGCAGGCGAGCGCACTGGTGCAGTTTGTCATGGCACTGCTCCTTGCCATCTCGGTCGCCTCGTGGACCGTCATTTTTCGCAAGCTCTTCGCGCTTCGCTCGGCTCGAATCGCCACGGATCAGTTCGAGGCCGAGTTCTGGCGCGACCGTGATCTGGGCGAGCTTTATCAGCAGGTTCAGGACAAGTCGCGCGATCACGGATCGCTCGCCCGAGTCTTCGAAGCCGGCATGAGCGAATTTCTCAAGGTTCGCCAGCAAAAGCCGGGCGATCACATCGCCATGCTCGATGGCGCACGCCGCGCCATGCGAGCGTCATACCAGCGTGAAGTGGACATGCTGGAATCGAGCGTGCCGTTCCTTGCCTCCGCCGGTTCGGTGAGCCCCTACATCGGGCTGTTCGGCACGGTCTGGGGCATCATGAATTCATTCCGCGGGCTCGCCAATGTGCAGCAGGCAACGCTCGCCTCGGTCGCGCCCGGCATTGCCGAGGCGCTGGTTGCCACCGCCATCGGCCTCTTTGCCGCGATTCCAGCCTTCGTGGCTTACAACCGGTTCTCGCACGACCTCGATCGACTGGCCTCACGTTTCGAGACCTTCATCGAGGAGTTCTCCAACATTCTTCAGCGCCGCGCACGCTGACCCCCGCCATGGCAACCGTATCCTCCCGCGGCGGTCGCTCCGGTCGCAGACGCCCGGTCAGCGAAATCAACGTCGTCCCCTACATCGACGTGATGCTGGTGCTGTTGGTGATCTTCATGGTCACGGCACCCATGTTGCCTCCCGGCGTGGTCGATCTTCCCAGCGCTGGACGCAGCAATCAGCAGCCCGAGGCCTATGTCGAGGTCACGGTCACCGCTTCGGGGGAAATGAAAGTCAGGGCGCGCAACCGCGGCGACTCACCCGAATCCACAGTGGGGCGGCGCGAGCTTGCTGACGCTGTTCGGGCCGTCGGAGGCGCCGACCTGCCAGTGGTCATCAGCGGTGACCGCCAGGTGCGCTACGAAGTAATCCTTGAAGTGATGGGTGAGCTCCAGAAGATGAACATCAACCGGATTGCGCTGATGGTGCGTCCGCCGGGCGGTAGCCGATGAACGCACAGAGTCCGGGGCCCGACGAGTCGGGTCCGGTTCGCCCGCCCACACAGCCGCCCGCGCCGAAGGGGCGGACCAAGGCGTTTGTCCTGGCGATGCTGATGCATGGCCTCCTGGTCGCGCTGCTTTTCGTTGGCATTCGCTGGAAGTCGCAAGAGCCGCAGAGCGTGAGCGCCGAACTCTGGACGCCGCCCCCTACCCCGCAGGTCGAGCCGCCGCGCCCCGAACCTCCCAAGCCAAAGCCCGAGCCCCCGCCACCACCTCCGCCACCGCCGCCCCCACCCAAGGTCGAGGCGCCCAAGCCGGACATCGCGGTCGAACAGGAACGCAAACGCCAGGAAGACGAAAAGCGGGAGCGCGAGCGCAAGGCACTGGAAGAAAAAGCCCGCAAGGAAGCCGAGCAGAAGAAACTCGCCGAGGACAAGGCGCGCCGAGAGGCGGACGCCAAGAAGGCCGCGGAGGAGAAGGCCCGCAAGGAGGCCGAAGAGAAGAAGCTCGCCGAGGAAAAAGCGCGCAAGGAAGCCGAGGCGAAAAAATTGGCTGACGAAAAGAAGGCGGCGGATGAGAAAAAGGCAGCCGAAGCGCGCCAGCGAGCCGAAGACGAAAAGCGCCGCCAGCAACTGGTCGAGGCCGACAGAGCGCGCGCCACGCAGCTCCTGTCGCAGGGAGCGGGTTCAGGATCGAGCGGCAGTGCTGCGGCTGGCAACGGCGTCGGCATGGCGACCTGGGGCGGGCAAGTGAAGGGCCTGATCAGCGATGCCACCACCTACTCCACCGCCAGCAACGCCAACCCGGAGGCCCGGTTCCGCATCCGCCTGAGCGGTCCTCCAGGCACGGCGCCGACCGATACCCGCGACTGCCGCGTGATTGAGGTGCAACTGGTTCGCACGAGCGGCGAGCAGGCCTGGGATCGGGCAGCCGAGCAGGCCATCCGCAAATCCTCGCCCTGGCCAAGGATGCCCAACGGCAACTGCCCGGGCGAGTCGATCGAGATCACCCATCGACCGCGCGACTGATCCCTTCCACGATTGAGGATTGAACCCTTCCGAAGCGTTCAATCGCCTATAATTACGGGTTTGTCGTCATTCGGACTCCTCCGAACGAGGCCCCCATGCGAAAGCTGATTCGGCTGCTGTGTGTTGTGTTCTGCGCGGCGTTGCCGGCCCTGCCAGTTGGTGTGTCCGCGCAGATGCGAATCGACGTCTCTGGCGTCGGCGCAACCCGCTACCCCATTGCAGTCGCCAATTTCGTCACCGACAGCAGGGTCCCCCGGCAAATCGCCGACGTGATCCGCAACGATCTGGTGCAAAGCGGCGCTTTCCGTCTGGTCGAACAAACCGGAACGCTTTCCGAATCGGCCAACATCGATTTCCCAGCGCTTCGTTCGCGCGGCGCCGACGCCGTGGTGGGGGGGTCGGTATCACGGTTGGCTGACGGCCGTCTCGACATCCGGTTTCAGCTGAGCGATCCGGTTCGCGAGTCCGCCATGGGCCGTAGCACCCTGGTGGTATCCGAAGGCGACCTACGCCTGGCTGGTCATCAGATCGCCGACTACATCTACGAAAAAATCACGGGTCAGAAGGGCATTTTCGCCACCCGAATCGCCTTCATCACCAAACAGAACAACGTCTTTCGACTCACGATCGCCGACTGGGACGGCGAAAACCCCTCGGTCGCCCTGCGTTCGTCCGAGCCCATCATCTCGCCGTCATGGTCGCCCGATGGCAGGCGCCTCGCCTATGTCTCGTTTGAGAGCCAGAAGCCGGTTGTGTACGTGCACTCGCTCTCCGATGCCCAACGCATTGCGGTCGCCAATTTCCGGGGCAGCAACAGCGCGCCGGCCTGGTCGCCCGATGGCCGCTCGCTCGCCGTCGCCCTCACCCGTGACGGTTTGTCGCAAATCTATCTGATCTCCTCCACCGGCGAGGGTGCGCCCGTGCGCCTCACCACTTCGTCGGGAATCGACACCGAGCCGGTATTCACGCCCGATGGCCGCTTCATCTATTTCACCTCCGACCGCGGCGGCGCGCCCCAGATCTATCGGATGCCCGCCTCGGGAGGCGACGTCTCGCGCATCACCTTCGGTTCACCTTACAACGTCAGCCCGCGCGTAAGCCCCGACGGCCGCTCGCTTGCTTTCATCTCGCGGCGCGACAGCGGACTCGTACTGGTCGTTCGTGATCTGGCAAACGGCTCCGAGAGGGTGCTCTCTGACGGAGGCCGCGAAGAGTCACCCAGCTTTGCACCCAACAGCCGCTGGATCATGTACGCCACACGCTCCGCCGGGCGCGACTCGCTCATGGCAGTTTCCATTGACGGCCGCACCAAGCAGCGGCTGAGCTCCGACGCAGCCGATATCCGCGAACCCACCTGGGGTCCGTTCAGCCGCTAGGCATCCCCTATCCACCGCTCACCACCGTTCCCTTATCTCCGGAGGCATGATGAAACGATCCCTAACCGCAGCAGTTGCCCTGTCGCTTGCTGCTCTGCTGGCTGCCTGCAGCACACCGACGCCCCTCGAGGAGAAGGGTGCGCCGATCGAGTCACGCGGTGACTCGGCGGGCGCAGGCTCCAGCGCGGCATCGGCCGGGATCGGCGACCGATCGGTCCGGCAACTCGACGTTGCCAACGATCCGAGTAAGGATCCGTTCAACGATCCGAACAACCCACTCTCCCGTCGCAGCATCTTCTTTGACTTCGACAGCTTCGTCGTCAAAGATGATTTTCGTCCTGTTCTCGAAGCGCATGCACGCTTCCTGGTCGCCAACCCCACGCGCAAGGTCGTGCTGCAAGGCAATACCGACGACCGCGGCAGCCGCGAGTACAACATCGCCCTCGGTCAAAAGCGGGCCGATGCGGTTCGTCGGGCCATGGTTGCCCTTGGCGTGGCCGAGAACCAGATGGAAGCGGTGAGCCTGGGTGAAGAGCGTCCGCGCAATAGTGGCACTGACGAATCGGCCCTCGCCGAAAATCGTCGCGTCGATCTCGCCTATCAATAATGGTCCGGGTTTGATTAGCTGGCGGGCGCACGCTCGCCAGCCCCATCCCCACCCGCCGCGGAGGTCTTCATGAAGTCAGCCGGTCTGATCGCCGCGGTAGTGTGCGCGGCCACTCTCCTTCTGCCAGGCACCAGCCAGGCTATTTTCGAAGATGATCAAGCCAGGAAGGCCATCCTCGCCGAGCGCGCCCGGATCGATAAACTCACGGCTGATTTCGGCGCCCGCCTGAGCGACCTCACCGCGCGTCTCGAGCGACTCGAGGCTACCGCCCGCGGCCAGCTTGCCCTGCAAAGCCAGATCCAAACCCTGCAGCAGGAAATCGCCAAACTGCGTGGCATGCTGGAAGAGCAGACCAACGAGCTATCCACCACACAGCGAGCACTGCGCGACAAGGGCGATGAGTTCGAAACACGCATGCGGCGCTTCGAGCCGGTGGCGGTCGAGATTGACGGCCGCAGCCAGCGGGTCGATCCGGCAGAGCGTCGTAGTTTCGAAGCAGCCCTTGCTGCCTTTGGTGCCAAAGATTTTCGTGCCGCGCAAACAGCCTTTCAGGTGTTTCTGCTCAACCACCCCACCAGCCCTTATGTGCCGTCAGCGCTCTACTGGCTGGGCAGCAGCCAGTTCGCGCTTAAAGACTATAAAGGCGCGGCCGACACACTGAACGCGGTGGCGCAGCGTCACGCCGACAGTCCTCGCGCGCCTGAGGCCATGTTGAACCTCGCCTACACGCAGATCGAACTCAATGACAGGCGCGCCGCGCGCCGCACGCTCGAGACGCTCATCGAAAAGTATCCCGAGGCGCAGGTGGCCGCCACGGCGCGCGAGCGGATGCAAACACTTCCCGCAGCACCAGCAGCCGCTCGGTGAACCAGCCTGATCGGTAGGCCTGTGCCACTTGCCCTTCGGTTTGACCTGACTGCGTAATTAACGCTATTATCTTTGGCTTTCCACGGGTCGTTAGCTCAGCCGGTAGAGCAGCGGACTTTTAATCCGTTGGTCGCCAGTTCGAATCTGGCACGACCTACCAACTTTCTCCCACGCAGCCCGCAGTCGCAACAGCAGCGGGCTTCGTCTAAACACCAAGTTTCAGCTTGCAAGCCTGACAGCGCTTGTTCTTGTTGCGTCTGCACCATGCAGATTTTTCGGTTGTTCCGGTCCATTCCAGCAACCCGCAACAGACAACGCCGGCTCATCAGCAATCGATGATGTCGAGCGCATGCGGCTGGTGGGGGCGATTGATCTCCAGGCCGCACAGAGGACACGGGTAGTCCTTGTGCCCGAGATGAGGCTGTAGTAACTTCCCCGCCGGATTACTTGCTTGCTCCTAACCGACGAACAAAAGCGTCGCCCATGTCGCCGACCCTTTTTCACCTGTCCGTTCCGGTAACCAATTTGACCGATACCCGCCGTTTTTACGGCGAATTACTTGGCTGCGAAGAAGGGCGTAGCGCTGAGTCGCGAATTGACTGGAACTTCTTTGGCCATCATCTGGTCACCCATGTTGAGCCCACCGACGCGAGTCATGTCACGACCGAGGTGGTGTCGTCTGGGATCACGACGCCTTGCAGGCACTTCGGTGTCGTGATTGACCATCGTGAATGGACACGCCTCGCCGCGAGGTTGCAAGCCTCCAACGCAAGATTCCACACCGAGCCGCTCACGATTTTCCCCGGGACCGTCAAGGAGCAAAGCATCATGTTGATTCATGACGGCTGCGGCAATATCGTTGAGTTCAAAACCTCGAGTCATGGGCTCTGGCAACGGAATCTATAAACACTGAACCGGCAAACGGTCCGCTGCATGAGCCTTGTGCTGCGCGGTCTGCCCGATCACACATCTGGAGTCGTCATGAGCTCGACCAATCTGAACGCGTTGCTCTCGGAGTTTTATAAAGCGGTTGGGTTTCCCGACTTTGTTGAGCAGGAGGATCACTACTATTGCTTTACGGTTGATGACACCTTGCTGTTGGAATTGAAATTTCACCCAGACAACAATGTCCTTGATTTTTTCCTGCAGCTTGGTTTCATTCACCCGGACCGCGAAGACGAAATCATCGTCGAGATTCTGGATGCCAACGTGCTCTGGCGTGGCTCGGGCGGCGTTACGCTTGGGCAGGACTCAGCCACCGGTATGGTCACCCTGTCGTACCAGGAAAATATCGAATACATGTCGTATCAGCGCTTTGCACAGATACTGGAAACTGTGGTGTCGAGTGCTGAATATTGGGCAGCTCGAGTCGCCGGAAAAAATCAGGTCAGCACGGATTCCGATTTACCTGAACGCAGCACCACGTCCGATCGCCAATGGATCAAAAGCTGAACCTCCAAGAGTCAAACCGAGAGCGATGATGGATATCAACAAGTTCCGCGAAATTTCGATATTGGGTTACTCACGGGTTCAAATGCTGGGCAGCGGCGAACTGGTCTACGGGAAAACCTCGTGGCTCTCCAGAAAATGGGGGATTCTCTCCAGGCAACGCACTAAGGAAAACCAGCACATTCATGACCAGTTCGGAAAAGCTCTAATGAGGGAATATGGATACGCTGGAGAGCTGGCGCTTTCGCAGCGCTGGGGCGGTTTATCCAGAACCAAACTATCCTCTAACGATATCGCGGAAATGATCAGGGTTGCGGAGGGGCTTTATTCGAAAAATCAAGAAACCTATGAGGTGAATGACAACAGGAACTGGGCGAACAGTAGATTGAAAGACTCCTCGGTTGTTCAAACCGTGAATCAGTTTAACGAGCTCACAAGCCTCCCGCATCTTCAGGAAGGCGACATCCTGATAAAAAAAATATTCCCAGGGACCGGTGGCACGGTTGAGAAGGCAATTGTTTTTGCTCAGGGTCGTTTTCAAAAAGATAAGGAGATTAATTCAGAAGGCGCCACCGAGCTTGGCCGACACAAGTTCCCGCTAATGGGAAGCAAAACGTCCGAGCATGCGGCGGTCGCAGTCGGCAAAGACAGGATTGCCGAGGCTGATATCCATGGAGTCCAGGCGAAAGGCCTGGGGAACGTCGCCGAGGGCACCCAATACGTCATTTTCCGACCCCGTAATGCCGACATTGCCAGGGAGATCCGTGAGGTGGCTTCTAAGCTCGCGGAGGGCGGGGACAGAAAGATCAAATACAGCATATTGGGCGCGATGGCTTCGAGTTACCGGTCGGCAATAAATAATAGGCGAGCACAGATAGAAGTCGAAAGCGGGCTCCGACATGCAAACGGTGGAAGGGTGGATAAACGAAGCATGTTTTGCTCCGAGTTCGCCGCGATGTGCGTTGAGGTGGCGTCGCTCAAGAATCACGACAAAATGGCTCTGGGGGTCAATCCTCAGGCTGTATCGCCAATGGTTCTTGAGCACCTGCTGAACCAGCGGCCCGACTTATTTGCGGTAGCGGGAAGGTATGTGGTCGGTGCCGCGGAGGTTTCCGATGCGCAGCAACCCGGGGCCGAGAAAACCGAAGCCGCCCCAGCATCCGTTCCCGATACGATCCGCAGTGCAGCGCCATTGATTGCCAAAGATGTTCAGTCCGAGGCAACGATCGATGCTTTGCTGGGTCGGCTCGAAGACAATCGTGCACGATTGGATCGAAACGCCAACGACGATCCGGTCGTACTTATCCGAAATGAACTCCAGGCACGGCAGGCGCAGTTTATGCAGGACCCGCTGGTCGGCCTCGTTCGCCGACTGGAAAATGACGGCGGGCTGGAGCAGGAACTGTATGCAGAGTTCGGAACCGATAACAATCGTGAGGCCCTGCTTGCAGCGATCCGCACGTTACCGCCCAAGGGAGCTAACGAGCGTATTGACGCAGTCCACACACGACTCGTACTGAAAAAATTGAGTGAAGACGAGTCGGAGAAGGGACTTCTCTCACTCGGGCAACAGAAGCCGAGCGCAGACGAACCTGGCGCGAACGGAGCGGTGGCCCAAGCCCCGGCAGCAAGCTTCAATATTGATGCTTTCATTCGGGCCGAAGGCTTTACGACACACGCGATCCCACCTGATGGACATTGCATGTTCGCCTCGCTCGCGCACGCCGCTGGCGGCGAACTCCGGGCCGCGTTCGAATCCGATCCCTTCGAGACTGGCATGATCATCCGCCAATGGATCATGGGCCAGCTCGTCGAACTAGAGCCTGAGCGTATCGCCCGCTTTGCCGGCTCGGACATGTCAAGCACCCGCGCTGCGGTGCTGGGGGCAGCCTTTCTTGAACTCGCGCGGGGCTTCAACGTCACCACGCCCGAGCAGACCGGATTTGGTACAGCCCAATCGCTCCCCATTGCAGCGGCGATGTTCGACCGCCCGATCGTGGTCATCGACCAGGAAGGCAAAGGAAATGTCTATCAGCCCGACTGCTCAGCAGCGCCCCTGAACAACAAGAACCGGCTGAATCAAGGCGATCTCAAAGGGGTCATCCAAAAGCTGCGTGAAGACGATCCGCGCGCACGCGACCCCATCGTCATCTACAAGTCGGGTCCCGCGCACTTTCAGAGTGTGGGTCTCAACGCCTGATTCTG
>CAIPNM010000212.1 GCA_903866395.1 uncultured bacterium | reverse complement strand
TGTAACCGAGGTCGGCGCGCGAGGCCGGCACCAATGTGAGCGAGGCCATGCCCGAAAAGAACAAGGTGTAGCCATCGGCCGGTGAACGCTTGACCCGGTTGGCGGCGATCGAGCCCCCACCGCCCGGCACGTTCTCGATGATCAGTTGCTGGCCAATGCGGGAGGACACATGCGGTGCGAGCGCGCGGATCTGCGTGTCAGACGCCCCAGGCGAAAAGGGCACGATGACGCGGATCGGCTTGGCGGGAAAGGCCTCCTGCGCCTGGGCAGGCGTGGTGCAGAGTGTCAGGCACGCGAAGGCAGCGCCCGCCAGACCGTTCAAAAATCTTGACATGTTCATCTCCTAAATGGGTTTCTGTGCCTCGCGCCTCGCGCAAACGCCCGACGCCCCGGTGGCAGGTTTTTCAGAAATTGACAGCCGGCAGCGGCAATCCGCTCACACCGGGCTCGAAGGCCAGCAGGCAACCCGCCCAGGGCTGGTTCGACCGGTCTTGCGGCTCGACGCCAAAGGTCATGGAGGTGACATAAAGCGTGCGCAGGTCGGCGCCGCCAAAGGCCACGCTGGTCGGACGGCTGACGGGCAGTCGGACTGTGCGCTCGATCCGTCCGTCAGGCGCAAGGCGTAGCAACTGGCTCGCGCCGATCTCGGCCACCCACAGCATGCCCTCGGCATCCATCGTGCAGCCGTCGGGGCGGCCCGCGCGGCCGGCGAAATCCATGAACACGCGGCGTCGGCTGACGGCGCCGGTGTCGCAGTCGTAATCCCAGGCCAGAATGCGGCCGACCGGACGCGTATCGGTGTAGTAGAGGGTGCGGCCATCGGGGCTGAAGGCAATGCCGTTGGACATCATGAAGCCACGGTCGACACTGACCGCCTTCAGGCTGCCATCGATGCGATACAACTCGCCCAGTGGCTGCTTGAGGGCGCGGTCATAGGTGCCGATCCAGAGGCGGCCTTTCGGGTCGACCGCGCTGTCATTGAAGCGCTGATGATCGAAGTCAACGCCCTGCAGGGGCAGGTCGGTGAGCTCGTCGGGGCCCGCACCGGTGACGGCCAACGCACGCTGAAAGTGAATCAACAGGCCGCCTGCGGCCCGCTCGCGCAGGCCCGAGGCGCGATAGGGCAGTTGCCAGGTATCGGTTCGGCCGGTGGCCGGCGAGTAGCGCAGCAACAGCTTGGGCTCGAGGCCCACGTCAACCCAGTAGAGCGCGTTCTCGCGCGCAATCCAGACGGGGCCTTCGGCGATTTCGGCCACGGCGTCGCTGACGCAGCGGGTATCGGGCGTGTTCATGTGGGGTCCTGTCGCAGACGGTCCCAGGCGGTGGGGCCGAGTCCGGCCCGGATCAGCTTGACCTTTTCGATCTTGCTGGTGGGCGTATGGGGCAATTCATCAAAAAATTCGATGTATCGGGGGCGAAGCAGGCTGGGCAGGCGCTGCGCCAGCCAGTCGGACAACTCGGTCTCGGACAGTTGGGCGCCGGGTCGCTTCACCACCACCAGGCGGATATCGTCGTCGTGGGGGCCGGCTGCATGAGGCAAGGCGGCCGATTCGGCCACCCAGGGATGCTCGCCCGCGATCTGCTCGATTTCGAAGGACGAGATGTTTTCGCCGCGCCGCCGGATGCGCTCCTTGGCGCGGTCCATGTAGAAGAACCAGCCCTCGGCGTCCCGGCGCATGATGTCGCCCGTATGAAACCAGAGATTTCTGAACGCCGCGACCGTAGCCGCCGGCTGGTTGAGATAGCCCTGCATCATGATGTAGGGCAGTTTGGGACGTAGCGTCAGTTCGCCTGAGTCGCCGATTGCCACCGGCACATCATGTTCGTCGACCAGCAAGGCCTCCCAATCTTCATGAACCCGACCCGCCGACCCCTCGCGGTGCTCAGGCCAGCGGGAATACAGCACGAAGCCGGTTTCGGTCATGGAAAAGGCCTCGACCAGTCGTACATTGAAGCGCGCTTCGAAGGCCGGGTGGCTGTGCGAATTGAACATGGCGCGCAGACGGTGCGCCCGATCGAAGGGGCCGGGCGGCAGTTCGAACAGGATGCCGGGCGTGCTGAAGATGGAATGGGCAACCGTTGCACGGCAATCGGTCACCGCCTTCCAGTAGCCACTCGCCGAAAACTTTCTGCCGATCACGGCCTGCGCGCCGGTGATCAAACAGGGCAACACGCCCAGACGCGCGGCCAGGCCATGAAACAATGGAAACGGCGTGTAGAGGATATCGTCGCGGGTGAGCCCCACCGCGCGGATGAACCCACAGGACGCCGAAAACTGGTGTGCGTTGACCGTTTGCACGCCCTTGGCGGGGCCGGTGGTCCCCGAAGTGTAGAAGACCGTTTGCAGATCCCGGAAGTCGGCCTCGCGCGCCGGATCATCGCCCTCGAACTGCAGCAGGCGGTCGAAGTCGAGGTACTCACGCGGCCCGGGCGGCAAGGCCACGCCGTCGATTCCGCCGACCACCGCCACCCAATCGAGTTGCTCGCGCACATCATCGGCCAGCGAGGCCAGCGCCGAGAGTTGGTCCCGTCCCACGATCATTGCGCGCGCACGGGTGTCGCGAAGCGGCGTGTCAAGCTGCCGGCCCGACAAAGCGATGTTCAGCGGCACATTGATCAGCCGAAGCAGGGCACAGGCGAACCAGGCGAAGATGATCTCGGGACCATTGGGCAGGAGCAGCGCCACATATTCCTGGGTCTTGAGCCCCCGCGCCAGCATCCCCCGGGCGAGTGCGCGGCACTGCCGATCGGTCTCGGCGAAGGACCATTGCCGGCCCTCGAAAGTCAGGAAACACCGATCACCCTCCTCTCGAGCCCGCCACGCCAGGAGCGGCCCGATGAGCCGATGCTCGAGCGGGATATTCGTCGGATCGAAGCTGGGAATCATCGCGGACGAAATTTCACGAGTGTGACCTCGGATGTGACCGCATCGAACACCGCCTCGACGGGCGTGCCAATATCTACCGCCTCGCGCGGCACGCCGACGATGTTGCTGATGAGCCGCGGCCCCTCTTCGAGCTCCACCAAGGCGACCCCATAGGGCAGGTCGTCTTCGAAGGACTTGAAGTACATGCGGTGAAAGGCGACGTGCGACCAGACCGTTCCCCGCCCCGACAGCCGTACCCAGTCAAACTGATCGGAGCCGCAGCGCGGGCACCAGCGCTCGAACTGAGAGCGCAGGTGCTGGCAGGCCTTACAGCCCGGCAGACGGAGTTCCCCCGCGCGCGCCGCATCCCAGAAGGGGCGACTGAGCTCATCGATGGGCGGTAGCGGCTTGTCGTAGGCGGGCATGGCGAATCACCAGTGAAACCCGCATGGCGGATCAGCGGATCACTCTATCGAGGGGCGCTGCCCAGTGTCAATGCGGCGTTCCGAAGGGTGGCGTCGGTCACCGCCATACGCCATCGACGCGATCCCAACTGCCTAGCCGTAAATCGCTTTTTTCCTTCATCAACTCGGGCTTGCGGATCTTGTTGGACGGCGTTCGCGGAAACTCGCCCCGGTAATCCATGTCGCGCGGCACCTTGAAGGCCGCCAGAAAGCGCCGGGCGTGCTCGATGATGGCTTCGGGCGGAACCTCGCTTGGCGTGAGCCCCAGTTGCAGGAAGACGTAGGCCTTGACCTCTTCCTTACGGATGTCATCGGGCACCCCCAGCACGGCGACCTCGACGATTTCCGGGATGTCCTTGAGCACCGCCTCCACCTCACGCGCAGGCATGAACAGGCGGGCCACCGTCCTGCCTTGGTGATCAGTCCGGCCAACTACAACGGCAAAACAGGCTTGATGGTCTGTTGCCCGATATCCAACAAGATCAAAGGGCATCCATTCGAGGTAGTCACCGAGGTTGACGGCATGGAGTGCGCGGTCCTGTCGGATCAAGTGAAGTCTCTCGATTGGAAAATCCGACGCGCTAAGAAGAAGGCCGCAGTCAGCGCTGAAGTCATGCTGCATGTCAGGGCCAAGATGAAGGCGCTTTTGCAGATTCCATGATGAAAAGTAGCGCATAAGGACAGCGCCGATCGAGCCTGCCCATTCTCTGCTCTGGCACTCGCCAAAGGCGAACCCCATGCGATTAGCGTTGTGACCTTGCCCTCGTTTTCCGGCCCCCTTATCTGAGGCCTCATGCGGCCTGCCTTGCCTGGGCAGCAAGCCATGCCCGCTCGAATTGCATCGGGCTGACGTAGCCCAAGGTCGAATGTAAGCGACGATGAT
>CAIPNM010000211.1 GCA_903866395.1 uncultured bacterium | reverse complement strand
GTCATCAAAAGTCATCACAACGTGGGTGGACTACCCGCGCACATGAAGCTCAAGCTTGTCGAGCCGCTGCGCGAGCTCTTCAAAGATGAAGTGCGCCGCATTGGCGTCGAACTCGGCTTGCCGCACGAGATGGTCTATCGGCATCCCTTCCCGGGGCCGGGCCTCGGCGTGCGCATCTTGGGCGAAGTCACCGAAGCGGCGGCCGAGACGTTACGTCTTGCCGATCACATATTCATTGAAGAACTCCGCAAGGCAGGCTGGTACGACAAGACGAGCCAGGCCTTCGCCGTGTTTCTGCCGGTCAAGAGCGTGGGCGTCACCGGTGATGGCCGCCGCCACGATCCGGTGATCGCGCTGCGCGCCGTCGAGACCATCGACTTCATGACGGCCCACTGGGCGCATCTGCCTTACGAGCTGCTCGATGTCTGCTCGCGCCGTATCGTCAACGAAGTGAAGGGCGTTAGCCGCGTGGTCTACGACATCACTGGCAAGCCGCCCGCGACGATTGAGTGGGAATAAGCCTAGGCTATATTCGCCGGCGCCAACCCACACGATGTACAGATTCTGTTTGACGGAATCTGTAATACAGGTCAGTATTAGGCGTGATTCGCTCGTTCTCCTGTTCCGAAACCGAAGCTTTGTTCAACAGTCGGGCGGTCGCCAGATTCCGGAACATCGAACGAGCCGCACGACGCAAATTGCTGCAGCTTCATGCGGCTACCGAGCTGAAAAGTTTGCGAGTCCCGCCAGGAAACAGGCTCGAGGCGTTGAAGGGTGAGCGCAAAGGTCAGCATAGCATTCGTGTGAACGACCAATGGCGCGTCTGTTTTATCTGGAAGTCGGACGGCGCTCACGACGTCGAGATCGTCGACTACCACTAGGAGTAACAAGCATGGCAAAGCTGCTCGACGAGATTCATCCCGGAGAAATCCTGCTGGAAGACTTCATGAAGCCGATGGGGATTACCGCCCGGCAGCTTGCGGCCGATATCGATGTTCCGCCGAGTCGGATCAGCGAGTTGGTGAATGGTCAGCGGCCCATCACCGCGGATACCGCGCTCCGATTGGGGCTGTTCTTCGGTATGGAGGCGCGGTTCTGGCTGAATTTGCAGGCCGAGTACGACATCCGTGTTGCGACTCGCAATCTGACCGCAAAGCTGACGCCGAGAATCAGGGTCCATCGCGCATCCGCCGCCTGATCCACGACATCACCGGCAAGCCGCCGGTGACGTTGGAGTGGGTGTGCGCCGAGCCTCCGCCCTCAGCCGCTGTCAAACCAGAGCATGAGGAACACCGTGATGCCGGAGCCCAGTGCGGCACCCAGCAGCGCAGTGGCCGCTAGCAGCCGACCCATGCCGCGTTCGGCCGCAACATAGCCGGGCTGACCGGGGTTCAGGGTCATGAGTTCGATGCGCGGAATCTCCAGTACGGCACTCAGCGCCGATATGGTCTCCTGCGAGGCGACTGACTGATTCTCCACCCGCTGCACGGTGCGCAAACTCAAGTTCGCGATTTCAGCAAGCTGCTGCTGGGTCCAGCCGCGTGCCATGCGCGCCTCGCGTACCTTCTCGCTCGGACACGTCCATCAGTCGCTCCTGCCCAGCGATTCGATTCGGATGATCGTTTGAATGCCAGTCCGGCCAGGTAGCCGAAGCCGATACCAACCGCGAGTCCTACAACCAGAGGCAGGGCGAGGCTCTTGAGAGCGTGTTTCCAGTCCAGCTTGCCGGTGGCCGGATCAATGCGGAAGCCGGTTGTACTGATCTGGTCGGAGTCGATCAGCACGCCGTCCCGGTACAGCTCGACGCCCGCCCCGCCGAACCCAACACCAAGCGCGACGAGGTAGTGGTGGCCCTTATGCTCGAAGGCGTGAGGTGTCTTGAACCGCCAACTGCGCTTGCTGGAAATAACCTCCTTGCGCTCGCCCTGGCAAACCGTGACGACCTCGCGGCCGGTCCAGCTCGAACCCCAGACATGTATGGTGATGTCGTCGACATCGAACCAGGCCTCGATGCCATTTGGGAGGCTTATCTTCATGGGGGTGTCTCCATGCGCGGGTTTCCCGGTACGGGCTGGGACCGTCTGTCGTTGCGTATTTTGATTCATCGTGGATACCTATGGTGTTGCGCTCCATTGCGCGGCACCGATTACAGGCCATGGCTACGGGCAAGAAAACGACAGCTTCAGGCCAGGCAAACGACACTCTCCTGCCATGACGCATGGCTGTCGCATCCTTAAGCAGTTGGTTTGAAGCCTTGAGGGCTCGACCGCCGCCCGATGCATGACATCAAGATTGCCCAATAACCTGGCTGATAAAGGCTGTCTTAACGTACCAAGTCACTGTTTTTAGGAATATTATTTCGACCATGGAGCCAGCCAATCAGCCCATTCCGGGGAGCGCCTCTCGACCAGGCTCCGTAACATCCGCTTGATCGCCCCCGATGCTCAATAGCCCCGACGACCCGTTCATCGTCGAGACGCGCGCGTGGGTCGAGCGGGTGGTCATCGGACTCAAGCTCTGTCCTTTTGCACCGGCACCGGCGCTCAAGGGCCTCATCCGCTATGCGACGAGTGAAGCCGAGACGCGAGAGGCCTTGCTGGAGGATCTCGCTACGGAGTTGCAGCACCTCGTGGCCTCGCCCCCCGAAGAGGTCGAGACGACCTTGCTGGTCCATCCGCAGGTCCTGCAGGATTTTCACGACTTCAACGACTTCCTAGAGATCGCGGACGAGGCGCTGCGAATGTGGGGGCTCGAAGGTGAGATCCAGATCGCGAGTTTCCATCCGCAGTATCAGTTCGCCGGAACAGATCCGGATGACATCGGCAATGCGACCAATCGCTCGCCCTATCCGATGCTGCACTTGTTGCGTGAGCAGAGCATTGCACGGGCGGTCGACGCTTTCGGTGACACCCGCAGCATCTCGGCCGCTAACCTCGAGACGCTCGAGAAGTTGGGTCCGGCGGGACTCGCGGTGCTGAGACGCGCGGATCAAGCATGACAGACACGCCATCCAACGCCTTGAGCCCAAAGAAACTGCTGCACACGAAGTGGACGGCAGTCGCGCCGCGCAACAAGGAGAAACATTTCCTCGTGACGAAGGTCATCGAGCCGGAACCGCCGGGCTCGCCTGTGGTATCGGTCGAGATCGAGGCGGTGCATTCCAAGCGAGCACGTGTCATTGGCTGGCGGGAACTCAAGGATGCAGCGCAGTGGAGGCGTGGATGGGTCTGAAGGTGCTCTGGGTGATCGCGCTCAGTCTTCTGCTGAGCGCCAACGTCAGCCGCGCGGATGTGCAGCTGCCGGCACTCGTTGGCAGTGGCATGGTTTTGCAGCGCGACGCGAAGATTCAGATATGGGGCTGGGCGGATCCGCGCGAAGAAGTTCGAATAGATTTTCAAGGTCAGTACGTCAGGGTGAGGGCGGATCGAAACGGGCGGTGGTCCACGTCGCTAGGGCCGTACCCTGCCGGTGGGCCGTATGACATGACAGTGGCCGGAAAGAACAGGCTCACCCTTAAAGACATCCTGATCGGCGACGTCTGGCTCGCCTCCGGCCAATCGAACATGGAATGGCCCATAAAAGGCGTCCGTGGAGGGATCGATAATGCGGACGTCGAGATCGCCGGCGCTCATTTCCCTCAGATCAGGTTGTTTCGTGCCGAGCAAAAAACCTCGCCGAAGCCTCAGTCGCGGACGAACTCCAACGGATGGCATGCCGTCACCCCGGACCGCGTAGCCGATTTCTCAGCGGTGGCTTACCTGTTTGGGCGAGAGCTCCACCAGCGCTATCAAGTGCCGATCGGTCTTATCCAAGCGGCGTGGGGAGGGACCGTTGCAGAAGCGTGGATGAGTGAATCCGCCTTGCAGCGCTTTCCGGATTTCCAGGATCCGATCAAGGCTTTGGCCAGCGTCAGCGACACGGCGCGAGCGGAGTACGAACGTTATGTCCAGCGGAAGGCAGACTGGTATCAAAACCACGCGCCCGACGATCGCGGCCGCGTAGCTGGAGTTGATGTCTGGGCGGCTCCCGACTTCGATGCCAGCGGGTGGCCGACGCTCTCCCTGCCGCGTGCGCGGGTGAATTGCGGAGAGGACTTTGGCGGCTACTCTGGAGTGGTTTGGTTCCGACGAAGTATTCGTGTGTCGCCCGATCAGCTCGATAGACCGATGCTCTTGAAGCTGGGGAGCCTCGTGCAGGAGGACGTCACTTACTTCAACGGGCGCAAGATCGGCGCATCGCAAGGTTTCGGGACGCCTCGCAGGTATGTCGTGCCCGCCGAGCATCTCGTCGCGGGTGAGAACACACTTGTTGTTCGACTCACGGGGATCAACGAGCCGTCCTTTTCTTGTACCGCGATGACGGGCCCAGCAGAGCAGATGAGTGCCGAGATTGGTGCAACAAGGATCGCGCTCAATGGAACCTGGTCATACATGCCCGGTCCTGACCTGAGTGATTTTCCTAAGGGGAGCTCGACCATCCTCGCAGCGAATCCCTCCCCCAATACGCCGACCGCTCTGTACAACGGCATGGTCAGTCCGATCGTACCAATGCGAATAAAGGGCGTGATCTGGTACCAGGGCGAAAACAATGCAGATCGACCCGCGCAATACCGAACGCTGTTCCCGGCACTCATCGAGGATTGGCGACGTCAGTGGGGGCATCAGTTCCCGTTTTTGTTTGTTCAGTTGGCTGGTTTCGGCGCCAACAAGGCTGAACCAGCCGAATATCCTTGGGCGGAACTGCGCGAAGCGCAGGCGATGAGCTTGTCGCTCTTCGCCACCGGCATGGCTACTGCGATTGACCTCGGCAACGAGCAGGATATCCATCCGACGAATAAGCAGGATGTGGCGCGTCGGCTGGTCCGGGCTGCCGCAAAAACGGCCTATGGGGAAGATGGTGTCTTTTCTGGCCCTACTTTCAGATCCATGCACGTTGAGGGAAACCGTGCGCGTATCAAATTCGCCAATCTTGGATCTGGGCTGTCGATCAAGGACCGCTATGGCTATGTCCGAGGTTTTGAGGTTGCAGCAGCCGACGGCAGATTTCGTTGGGCTCATGCAGCGGTGGACGGTCAGGACATCCTGGTATTCAACGAAGACGTGTCGACGCCCGTAGCGGTGCGCTACAGCTGGAGCAACACACCCGATGGGAACGTGTACAACAAAGAAGGTCTGCCAGCGATTCCATTCAGGACCGATGCGCCGGTGTCGCCTGTGGGAACGCGCTGAATAGGACCATGCCGCCATCGGCGCGAAGCAGTCTGCTAGTGGGAATCTGACGGGCGTCTGCGCATCCGCACTCTTGATCGTACGGCCTTCAATCCATCAGACGCGTTGCGGCAGCCTGCAGTAACTTGATGGAGTAGACGGTGTGCAAGCCGAGTATGGCGCGGAACATCGGGCTCAGTTGAGGAGCTCCCGAGGCGCTCT
>CAIPNM010000210.1 GCA_903866395.1 uncultured bacterium | reverse complement strand
TGTTGCTCGCGCTCATGATGGGCGCACACATTGGCGTGGCGCTGGGGCTTGCAGGGTTTGCCGGCATCTATCTCTCGGTGGGGCCCGATGCGGCCTTTGCCCAACTCACCGCGATTCCGTTCGGCACCACCAATTCATTCGCGCTCGCAGTGATCCCGCTCTTCATCCTGATGGGATCCTTCGCAACCGTCTCGGGCATCACCACCGAATTGTTCCGAATGGCCTACGTGTGGCTGGGCTCGCTGCGAGGCGGGCTTGCGATGGCAACCGTCATGTCTTCAGCCGCGTTCGGTGCAGCTTCGGGCTCCACCATCGTGAACGCCGCGGTCTTCACCCGGATGGCCATGCCCGAGATGGCGCGCTTTGGTTATGACGTTCGCCTGAACGCAGGCTGTATCGCAGCAGCAGGCACGTTGGCTGCCCTCATTCCGCCCAGCATCCTGATGGTGGTCTATGCGGTCATCACCGAGCAATCCATCGGCAAGCTCCTGATTGCGGGCATCGTGCCCGGCATCCTGACGGCGGCGATCTATTGCGCCGGCATCTACATCCTCGCGCGTGTACGCCCAGACCTGGCACCGCTTGCCAACCTTCAGTTCACCTGGACCCAGCGTTTCGAGGCGCTCAAGGGCGTCTGGGGCATTTTGATTCTGTTCGTTCTGATTGTGGGTGGCATTTATGGCGGCTATTTCCCCGCCACCTACGCCGGCGCGGTCGGTGCATTCGGCGCCTTCCTGATCGCACTCTCGAAGCGTCGCATCACCGGCAAGGCCATGTCAGAGGTTCTGAAAGAAGCCGCGGTGACCACCTCGGTTATTTTCATCATCGTGATCGGCGGCATTCTCTTTGCGCGGTTTCTCACCTATTCGGGACTGGTCACCACGATCTCGAAGACCATTCTCTCGCTGGGCGGCACCAAGTACATGTACCTGCTCGGTTTCATCGTTCTGTTCCTCATCCTGGGCTGCTTCATCGAACCGATCGCCATTATGGTGATGACCCTTCCCATCATGTTCCCGGTCATGAAAGAAGCCGGGTTCGATCCCATCTGGCTCGGTGTCGTATCGGTCAAGCTTGCCGAGATCGGGGTACTCACGCCACCCGTCGGGCTCAATGTATTCGTAGTACGAAGTTCGTCGCCCATACCGGTCACCCTAGGCCAGGTGTTCGCGGGCGTCACACCCTTTATCGTGCTCGATTTTCTGTCGCTGGGACTCTATGTGATCTTCCCTGAAATGATCACCTGGCTCCCTAATCTGATGTCGCCCAACTGAAGGCCAGACGATCGCAGGCGAATGCGCGATTTCGTTATCCGGAATTCGATACAGGACCTTTCTCATGCCGATTGAAGTTTTTCGTGGACAGACCTTTGCCTCGCGCGTTCAGGTGCTCATCATCGGAGCGGGTGCCTGTGGCACCATCGCCGGCCTGGCGGCCACCGAGCGCGGTGCTGAGGTGCTGATTCTCGAGCGCGATGCCAAGCCTTCCGGCAGCACTGCGCTGTCGGGCGGCCAGATTCCGGCCGCGGGCACGCGTTTTCAGCGCGAGGCCGGGCTGATGGATGACACGCCCGACCTGCTGTTTCAGGACATCGTCAACAAGGCGCACGGCGAGTGCGACCATGCCATCGCACGGCTCATGGCGGAGGAATCAGGCAACACGGTGACGTGGCTGATCGACCGGCACCGTATCCCGCTTGCGCCCGTACTCGACTTTCAATACCCCGGTCATAGCCGGCCGCATATGCACGCCACGCCGCGGCGACTTGGCGACGAGTTGCATACCGCACTGCTCGCGGCGATCGATCGCGAGGGCGTACCCATCGCCACGTCGGCGCAGGTCACCGATCTGTTTGCTGATGACAAGGGTGTGATTCACGGTGTACGGGTGCAGCGCCCCGATGGTTCGATCGAGGAAATCGGCTGCGACGCCCTGATCCTTGCCTGCAATGGCTACGGCGGCAACCGCGACATGCTTGCGCGCTACATCCCCGAGGGCGCCGATCTTTTTTACGAGGGTCATGTCGGCAATCAGGGTGATGCGGTGCGCTGGGGCGACGCGATGGGCGCATCGGTGCGCGACATGGGTTCGTTCCAGGGTCATGGTGCGGTCGCATGGCCTGCAGCCACCCACCTCAGCTGGCCCACCATCACCGAGGGCGGTTTCCATGTGAACCGGAGCGGGAAACGTTTCTCAAACGAAAATTCCGGCTACTCGGAGCAGGCGCTTCATGTGCATCGGCAGCCGGAGAAGTTCGCCTGGGCAATCTGGGATCAGCGTGGGGAAACCATCGCTTATCGACAGGAAAGCCATGTCAAGGCGGTGGAATCGGGCTGCGTAAAGCGCTGCGACAACATCGCCGATGTCGCCCGCGTGACCGGGTGCGACCTGGCCGCGCTCGAGGCAACGTTCGCCGATGTGGCGGCCTGCGCAGCGGGTTCGAAGACTGATGAGTTCGGACGCGATTTCACCAGGAAGCCCATGTTGAGCGCGCCCTACTTCGTGTGCCGGATCGTGGGCGCGCTCACTCACACGCAGGGCGGTCTCGAGATCGATACCGGCATGCGGGTGCTGCGAACCGACGGGACGCCTTTTCCCAACCTGTTTGCAGGCGGTGGCGCGGCGCGCGGCCTGTCGGGGCCCGCCGATTGGGGCTACATGTCGGGCTCTGGCCTTCTCATGGCCACCAGCACTGGCAGGTTGGCGGGCGAGGCGGCGGCTCGCCTCGTGCTAAACCGCGGCTAGCCGCGCGCGAGCAGCACCCATGCCCCCCAAGACACCGAGCGTGCCCGCGCGGCGCGCGCTGTCGCGGCACCCCCTCGTGCTGTGCGAAAACATGCGCGCGGTGCCCTATGTGCCGTTTTATCTCGCCTTCGCCGGTGGCTTCTGGGAAAGCGAAGGGCTCGCGATCCAGCATGTGGTGTCACCCGCCACCTCGAACACGCCACTGAAGTTGCTCGAAGGCAGCGCAGACGTCTCCTGGGGTGGCCCGATGCGGGTGATGATGCATCACGACGCTGATCCGCGCTGTCCGCTCGCCTGCTTCGGGCAGGTGGTGGCGCGTGACCCCTTTGTGCTGGTCGGTCGGGGCCCCCGGCCGCAGTTCCGATTCGCAGACCTCGCGGGCCTCAAGGTGGCCCCGGCGGGTGACGTCCCGACCCCCTGGATGACCTTTCAGGATGATCTGCAGCGGGCCGGGCTCACGCCTGCAAAAATCGCTGGGCGACGCGTTCGGCCCATGGCAACGAATCTGCGCGCCTACATTCGTCACCAGGTCGATGTCATCCAGCTATTCGAGCCGTATGCGCACCAACTGGTGGCTGCGGGTCAGGGCGAGATCTGGCATCGGTTTTCCGAGCGTGGCGATATCGCCTACACCACGTTTTACGCCACCCGCCAGACCATGAAGCGGCGGCGCGATGAGTGTCATCGCCTGGTCGCTGGCGTCGCACGCGCGTTGAAGGCTTTGCAGCGCTCGGCAGCAGGCGATGTCGCCCGGGCGGTTCAGCCGTTTCTGCCCGACCTCAATCAGGAGGCGCTGGCATCGATCATTGCGGCCTATCGGTCCGCCGGGTTGTGGGCCACGACTCCCAATCTGCCGCCCGCCGCGCTGCTGCGGCTTAAGGCTGCGCTGATTTCGGGAGGGCTGATCAACCGCGATCCGCCGTATGAGACGCTGGTGGACAGGGAGCTTTCAACATGACCGAACGAATCGACGTCCCGACCATCGACATTGCACCGTTTCTTGCGGGCACGCACGATGAAGCCGATCGGATCGCTCGTGCGGTGGCGCGCACATGCGAGCAGACCGGCTTCCTGATCATCTCGGGGCACGGTTTTCCGCAGGGCCTCTTAGATCGGACGATGCGCGAACTCTATGCGTTTTTCGATCTGTCCACCGAGACCAAAAACCGCTGGCATCCGACCGGCCCCGCCAAGCAGCGCGGCTATCACGGGATGGCCACGCGCGGGCTCGCCAACACGCTGGGGCAAAAGGCTCCGCCCGATCTGCGCGAGTCGCTCTTTCTCGGCCCGGTTGACGATCATCGCGCCTACTACGCCAACTTGCCCGAAGCGGCCACCAGCTACGCGCCCAACCTGTTACCCGATCAACCCGCTGGAATCGATCGCACGCTGGTGGAGGTGTATCGGGCCTATGAGGCGCTGGCTGCGAACATGATGCGACTGTTTGGCGCGGCGCTCCAGTTACCGCCCAATGCGTTCAACGGTGTGCTTGATCGGCACTTCAGCATTCTGTCGTGCCATCACTATCCGATGCTCGAATCCGAGCCGATCCCGGGCCAATTGCGGACCGGCGCGCACACTGACTACGGTGCCATGACGCTGCTCGCCGCCTCCGACGCGCCGGGCGGGCTGGAGGTGCAGATGCCCGATGGGCGTTGGGCCGGGGTGCAGCCGCGCGCGGGCGAGTTCGTGGTGAACCTGGGCGACATGATGGCGCACTGGACCAACGGTCGATGGGCGTCCACGCTGCATCGCGTGGCCAATCCGCCCCTGGGCGTAGCCCGCAGTCGCCGGCTCTCGATCGGCATGTTCGTGCATCCGAACTATGACCAGAGCATCGCCTGCGTGCCCACTTGCGTTCCCCCAGGCGAGCAGGCGCGCTTTCCGGCGATGACTGCAGGCGAGCACATTAGGCGCAAGATCGAGGCCAGCCACGCGGCGGCGGCCTGATTTGCGAGGTCCGCGGCGGGGGCATGATCTGTAATGCCCGAGACGCCGCGCGTTCGTCAGTCGACCCGGGTGCCAGTGAGTTGAATCACCCGCCCCCATTTCTCCATCTCGGCTTTAACGAAACTCGCGAATTCCTGGGG
>CAIPNM010000209.1 GCA_903866395.1 uncultured bacterium | reverse complement strand
GAGTCGAAGAGCACGATCGCCACCCGCGGCTCGCGGGCGGGTCCGATCCGCATCGCGGCGCAGGGCGACATCGTGGTGTCGGATGTCGATGCCGGCAACGCGGCGCTTGCGCTCCAGTCGGCAGAGGGCAGTATCGTGGTGGCAGCGCCGCTCGTGGTCACCGAGCAGGGCGGCAGCACGGTCACGGTGCTCGCGCCGGGCAACGCGAAGGGCATGAACCTCACGGCGGGTGCGCTCGCCCTCGAGGCAGCGGGAAGCGTGGGCCGGGTGGGCCGGCAGCTCGTCGCACTCGCGGTCGACACTCAGACGCTCGCCCTGTCCGCGCCTGCGGGCGCGGCGCTCACAGCAGGGGGCAGCAGCCTGTCGCTTGGCTCGGTCATGGTGTCGGGCTATCGGGTTGATCGCGAGGCCTTTGGCCGCGCGGTGCTGCGTCCCGCGGTGGAGCTTGAGGGTATTGCCACCGGTGTGTCCACAGACGCTGAGCCTGCGCTGCTGGCCGCAGCCATGGCGGATGAAAGCATCACGGCTACCGCGCTTGAACCGGTGGCTGAGCCTCTTCTTACCTATGGCGGACCCACGCGCACTGGCAGCGGTTCGTTCTCGCTTCGCGCGAGCGGCGCGATCACGGTGGATGCCGCGGTTGAGGTGCTGGGCGGCGGCAATCTGCTGCTCGAGGCTGCCGAGGCGCTCGATGTGGCCGAGGCGGTCACCGTGGCGGTGCGTGGCGGCGCGGGCGCGCCCTCAGGCACGCTCAGTCTGATTGCGGGTCAGGCGATGACGCTGCAATCGGCCAGTGCGCTGGTGGCAGAGGGTGGCGACATCGATCTGGAATCGCGCTCGGGCGGCATCACCATGGCCGCTCAAAGCGAGGTCGATGAAGACACGCTCGCTGCGGCCACGATCAAGAGCCAGGGCGGCAACATCCGTCTTGCGGCGCGGCAGACGCTGCAGGTCTCGGAAGTTGACGCGTCGGGTGACGGTGCGAGCGGTCACCTGTCGCTCATTTCACACGCCGGCAGCATCGTGGGCGATGTCGGCACGAACGCGCTCGCGGTGAGCCTCACCGGTCAGACGCTCCGCTTGCAGGCGGGTCGCGGCATCGGCGAGCAGCGGACCGCGCAGACCAATCCTGAGCTTGCGCTCAACCCGCTTCGCACCAGCGTGGTCCGCCTGTCGGCGGTGACCGCCCAGGGCGATGTGCGGCTCTATAACGTGGGCGAGCTCGCGCTCGGTCCGGTCGAAGATCTGCGGACGCTCCGCGCAAGCGCGGCGGGCCTTGCTGCGCCGATCTGGGATCTGGAGCAGGCAGCGGTTCGCACGGGCGCGGATGGCGCGGTGCAACTGACCAATCTCGGGACGCTGCGCATCCTGTCGGATGCGGCCATCGATGAGGGCGTGGCGATTGCCGCAGGCTCGGGCGGCATCCTGCTCGATGTGCGCTCGATCGGCGAGGACGCAGGCGATCTGCTGATCGACGGCGATGTGGTGTCGGGGAATGCGCGCACTGCCGAGGGCGGTGGCCTGATCGAGTTGATCGTGGCCGGTAGCCTCAAGCAGGCTGCGGGCACCCTCATCGCGAGCGGCGCGGGTGTCGAGATCAAGGCCGAGGGCGATGTGCAACTGGCACGTGTGTCGGCAGCGCCGTATTCATCGCGCCTGTCCGATGCGCGGGCGACCGCGCCGGTGGCGGGCGGTCGGGTATTGATCGTCACGCCTGGGGCGATCAGTGTGGCGGGTGACGTCGGGTCGCAGCCGCGTATTTCTGCGG
>CAIPNM010000208.1 GCA_903866395.1 uncultured bacterium | reverse complement strand
GATTACCGATCGACGTTCGGTTCTGCTTTCCGTCGGCACAGCGCTTGCAATCGCTGCGGCGCCGGCCTTTTCGCAGAACACACCCCGTGGCGAACCCATCAAACTGGGTCTCATCGACATTTACAGCGGGGGCTTTGCCTTCATTGCCGATTCCATCCGCACGGGCTATCAGATCGCCGTGGATGAGGCCAATGCGGCAGGTGGCCTCAACGGCCGGCCGTTCCAGCTGGTCACGGCCGACATGGGCGCGCAGGTTGAAAAAGCGGTGACCGAAGGTCGCCGCATGATGCTGGAAGAAAAGATCCGTTACGTCACCGTGGGAATTCACAGCGGCGCAGCCGTGGCGGTGGGCAACCTGGGCCGCGAGCACAAGGCGCTGGTGGTGGGTGGCTTTGCCACCACCAAGCGACTCACCGGCGAGTCTGGTCATCCGTACGTTGCCCGCGCGAACCTGTCCACGGTTGAGATCGGCAGCGTCATCGCGCAATACTTGAAAGGCCGCCCCGATATCAAACGGATCGCGACCATCGCGCCCGACTATGAATACGGCCAGCACTTCATTCAGGACTTCATCGCTGCCCTGAAAGTGGCGCGCCCGGACATCACCGTGGTCCGCCAGGAATGGTCAAAACTCGGCGCCACCGATTTTTCTGCGCATGTCACTGCACTTCAGGCACGGCCGGTGGACATGATTGTGAACGGCGGTTTCGGCGCCGACCTGATCAACTTCCTTAAAGCGGCGCGTGACTTTGGCCTCTTTGCGGGCGGCAAGGTCGAGTTCTTCACCCACGGCCTTGATCTGGTGAAAATGAGCTCGGTCAAAGACTCACTGCCTGCGCGCACCGCGGGTACGGTCTGGTATCCGTTCTATGCCCTCGATTCGGCCAAGTCGAAGTCGTTTGCAGCGGAAATCGAAAAACGCATGAAGAGCTATCCCACCGGCCCCACCACGGTGGGCTATGTGGCGGGCAAGATGGTCACCGAGGCCATCCTGAAGGCGGGTACCGCGGAAGATGTCGACAAGGTGGTGCAGGCCATGTCCACCGTCAGTTTCGAAGGCCCCACCGGCAAAACCACGGTTCGTGCCTGCGACAACATGGCGCTCTACAACTTCTATGTGGGCACGGTTAAGCGCGATCCGTCGTTGCCCGACGGCATTGGCGTGGGCGACGTGAAGGCCTTCAACACCGAGTCGGTGGCCCGTCCCTGTGTTGAACTGCTCCGCGCACGTGGCAGTTGATCACCTCAGCCGGCGGGCCGGCTGAGATGGCCCTCCTCAGCGTGCAGGGGTTGCACGCGGCTTATGGTGACAGCCGCGTGCTTTTCGGGATCGATCTCGAGGTGGGGCAGGGTGAGGTGGTAGCGCTCCTGGGACGAAACGGGGCGGGGAAAACCACCACACTCTCTTCCATCATGGGGCTGGTGCCCCCGCGGGGCGGCCGGATCGAATTTCGAGGCCGCGATCTCGCGGGCGCCGAACCTTTCGAAATCTGCCGTGCGGGCCTCGGTTTCATCGCCGAAGATTGCCGGCTCTTCACCTCGCTCACGGTCGCTGAAAATTTCGAGGCGGCGCGGATGGCCTCGCGCTCGGGCACGTCGAACTGGACCATTGACGCCGTGCTGGAGCTGTTCCCCGACGTACGGAATTTTCTGGATCGCCGCGCAAGCGCGCTCTCGGGCGGGCAGCAGCGCATGGTGGCCATCGCCCGCACGCTCATGGGGAACCCCGATCTGATCCTGCTCGATGAGCCTTCCGAAGGGCTCGCTCCGCTTGTGGTTGATGCGCTTCTGAAGCAGCTCAAGCGATTGAAACAGGCGGGTCAGACCGTGCTCATCAGCGAGCAGAATCTGCGCTTTGCCAATGAACTCGCCGATCGGGTCTACATCATCGAGAAAGGCGAGATTCCCTATCAGGGAACGCCGGCCCAGCTCGCGGCCGAGCCCGAGGTGCGGCAGAAATACCTGATGGTGTAGCCCCGGCGCCTACTTGAGCATCTCGGGGGAGATCAGCCCCGGCAGGAAGAGCGATACCTGCGGCCAGATGATCACCAGCAGCAGCACGCCGAACATGGGGAGCAGCATGATCATCACGTCTTTCAGCACATCGCGCATGCGCACGTTCACGATGGCGCATGAAATCATGAGGCAGAGCCCGTAAGGCGGCGTGACCAGGCCAAATGCAAGCGAGACGATGCCGATCATGGCGAAATGCACCGGATCCATGCCTACCGACTTGGCAAGCGGCTGCAGAATCGCGCCCACGATGATGATCGCGGGTATGGCATCAAGAAAACAGCCCACCACCAGGAACACCAGCGCGACGAAGAGTCCCGCGCCGATCGGACCCATGCCCCAGCTGAGAATGTTGGCGAGGAGCGACTGCGGAATCTGGTAGTAGGCCATGATCCAGCCGAAAGCACTTGCGGTGCCCACGCAGAACAACGTGACACCCGCCAGGCGGCCGGTATCGAGCAGCGCGCTGTAGAGGCCCTTGAGGTTCATTTCGCGGTAGACGATGACCGACAGCACGGCGGCATAGATGACGGCGACCGCCGCCGACTCGGTGGCTGTAAACCAGCCGAAAATCTTCCCGCCAATGATGATGACCGGGGTCATGAGTGCCGGAATGGAGACCCAGAACGCTTTCAACATCTCACTCGTGCTCGAGCCCGCGTAAGTGGGATAGCCGCGGCGGGTCGCGTAAACATGCACGGTCACCATCTGTACCAGGCCGATCAGGAGGCCCGGAATGATGCCGGCCAGAAACAGCGCGCCGATCGAGGTGGTGAGCACGCCCCCCCAGACGATCATCAGGATGGAAGGCGGAATGATGACCGCCATGACTGCAGACACAGCGGTGATCGCGACTGAAAAACTGATGTCGTAGCCTTCCTTCACCTGCGCTTCGATGAAGATCTTGCCCTGGCTGGCTGCGTCGGCCGTGGAGGAGCCGGAAATACCGGCAAAGAAAATCGACAGCACGACGTTGACCTGCGCGAGGCTACCTGGCATTCGTCCCACCAGTGCGCGCGAGAGTCGCACCAGCCGGTTGGTGATGCCGCCGATATTCATCAGGTTGGCGGTGAGCAGGAAAAAAGGCACCGCCAGCAGAATGAAAGAGTTATAGGCGTTGAAGGTTTCCTGCACCAGGAGCATGAGCGAGAGCTGCGGCTCGAGCGCGAGCATCGGCAGGCAGGCAAGGCCCAGCGCCACCGCGACCGGGACTCGGAGTGCGAGCAGCAGGAAAAAGACGCCAAACAGCAGCGCCGCTGCCTGCCCCGGCGAAAACAGAAGCTGACCCATGGTTTAGTTCCGGGCGGTGTCGGCCGATCGAAGAACGCGCAGCATGTCGATCATGTGCTCACCCTGAAAGAGGAGCCAGGTGAGGCCCAGAAGCGGCCACGCCATGTGAATGGTCCAAAGCGGGAGCTCGGCAAGCTCCGATATGCGATAGATGGCAAATTCGGTGAATTCCCAGCCCCCGTACACAAACACCGCGGCGAACACCAGAATGCCGATGCCCGACAGCAGTTCCACCCGCGCGTTGGCGCGCGCGGACAGCGTGGGCCACAAATCCACGACGAAATGCGTGCGTTCGCGAAGCCCCACCATCGCACCGATCATCACAATCCAGATGAACATGAGGCGTGCGAGTTCTTCGGTCCAGATGTAGCTGGGGATCAGCTCGGTGTGTCGGGACAGGATTTGCAGCGATACCGGCACCAGCAGCACCACCAGTGCCGTGACCATGAGCGCGCAGAGCACGCGGTACCAGGCGTCGGCGATTCGACGCCAGAGACCGCGTGCCGCCCGGGGGGCGTCGGTCATGAGCAGCAACCCGGCTTATGCCGCGTTGATTTTCTCGTAGACCGCGAGCGCGTCGATTTCCTTGGCGTAAGCCGCCATGACCGGATCAACGAGCTTCTTCATGCCAGCGCGGTCATTGAACGTGACCCGCTTCAGTCTGCCCGCCTTCTCAAGGGTTTCCAGGCGCTGGCCGTCGCTACCCGATTCGAGCTCACCACCATAAAGACCGGCTTCCTTGCCCGCACGCATGACCGCGTCTTGCAGGCCCTTGGGCAGCCGCTGGAAGGTCTTGACTGAGAAGCAGAGCGGCCGGATGGTGATGGCGTGCTGCGTCATGTTGAGCTGCGGCGCCACCTCGAAGAACTTCATCTGCTCGACCCCGGCGGCTTCATTTTCGCCCGCCTGGATCACGCCGTTCTGGATGGCGTTATAGACCTCGTTATAGGCAATGACGGTCGGGGCCATGCCGGCCGCTGCGAAGGTTTTGCTCCAGATGGGAGCGCCCTGCACGCGGACCTTGAGCCCTTTCATTTCTGCGAGGTTGCTCACCACCTTGTTGGCGAAGATGTTGCGCACGCCGCCGCCACCGTAGCCAATCAGCATCACGCCCGCACGCTTGGCGATGTCGTCGGCGATCGGCTTGAACAGATCCTGATCGATCACCTTTTTCCAGTGGGGCAGGTCGCGGAACAGGAACGGCGCATCGATGAAAGGCGCGGCTTTGGAGAAGGTGGACATGTGGGCGGGCGAGGCCACCGCAAAATCCACGGCCTTGCCGGCTGCCATGTATTCGACGTACTGCTTCTCCAGGCCGAGCGAGCTGTTCTTGTGGATGGTGAAGTTGACCGGCTGGTCGTAGTACTTCTTGATCAGGTCGGCGAAGCGCTGCATCGCCATGGTGTAGGGGTGCTCGTCGTTGAACTGCGAGGCGCCGTTCAGTGAGATAGCCTGCGCCTGCGCGCGGCCGATGATCCCGAAGCTTGAAACCGCGGCGGCGGCGCCTGCCGCCCCGACAAAGGCTCTGCGTTGCATGATGGTCTCCTGAAATGTTTTTTTAGGTGTCCGGGGCGGGGCCGCCCGACGGCACGCTTTGAGTGTAGCCGCTTGGCGCGCTGCGGTCGAGACCGAACAGAGTGGTCGAGACTCGCCGGCCGTGGCCGGCGCGCGCAGGCCGCGCGCCGGGCCTCAGCGCGGGGTGGCGCCCCGGGTGTTTTCCCATGAGCAGTAAATTCCGCCCTGCAGGTCACGCGCGATGGGGTCGCGGTCGTTCGCGTGCTCGGTGACGCGTCCGCGCCAGTCGTCTGCGCTGTCCTGCGGCGCGTAGCCAATCCGGCGCTGGGCCTCGTCAGGCCACCAGCCCTCCCGGTTGTTCGAGGCGCCGAACACGATTTCGAAGTGCACATCGGCCTCGATCGAACGCTCGATCAGCTGTGCAAGGTCGCGATGGCTGATCCAGGTGGAGAGGTGCCGCAACTCTCCTGGCTCGTCGGGTGAACGGGCGGTGCCGATTCGCAGGCACACCGCGGTCAGCCCGAACTTGTCTGCGTAGTAGCTCGCGAGCGCTTCGCCAAACGCCTTGGAGACGCCATAGCGTGTATCGGGTCGAACCGGCTCGGCGCCGGTGAGCGGGGTGCTCCTCGGATAAAAGCCGATGGCGTGGTTGGACGACGCAAACACGATCCTGCGCACGCCCGCGAGCCGCGCCGCCTCGAAGGTCTGGTAGCAGCCCTCGATATTGGAATCGCGAATATCTGCCCACGGGGCCTCGGTGGAAATGCCCCCCAAGTGCACCACCGCATCCACCCCCTGCATGGCGCGCTGCATGGCTGCGTGGTCGGAGAGGTCGCAGCGCACCACGGTTTCATGGGGCCCCGCCGGCTCCATCTCGGCACGATCGACCAGGACCAGCGCCCACTGGCCCTGCCAGCGCGCGCGAAGCATGCGTCCAATCAGCCCGGCGGCGCCGGTGATCATCACTTTTTTCATCGCCAAGTCTCCCTGAATTGGGTGTGAGTCGTGGTTTGAGCATCGTACAGTGGCTGGTGTATCGTCCGCTCGCCCGCCCCCTTACGAGGAGCCTACCAAGATGTGGCAACCCAGCCCGCGCTACCCGGATCCGGCCATTGAAGTCGTTGATCCTTCCTTTGAGCAGTTTCGGCTTTACAGTGCTGCGGTCGAGCGCATCGCAACCGGCTTCCGATGGGCCGAGGGGCCGGTGTGGTTTGGCGATGGGCGTTATCTGCTTTGGAGCGACCTGCCGAATAACCGCGTGATGAAGTGGGAGGAGTCCACCGGCGCAGTGTCGGTGTTTCGTGGCCCTTCGAATTTCGCCAATGGCAATACGCGTGACCGGCAGGG
>CAIPNM010000207.1 GCA_903866395.1 uncultured bacterium | reverse complement strand
TATTGTTCAGGAAACCCAGCCCGACGAGATCTACAACCTCGGCGCCATGAGCCATGTGGCGGTGAGCTTTGAATCGCCTGAATACACGGCCGATGTCGATGCGCTCGGCACGGTGCGTCTGCTTGAAGCCATCCGCATTCTGGGGCTCGAGAAAAAGACCCGGTTCTATCAGGCCTCCACCAGTGAGCTCTATGGCCTGGTGCAGGAGATTCCGCAGAAGGAGACCACGCCGTTCTACCCGCGCAGCCCCTACGCGGTGGCCAAGCTCTATGCCTACTGGATCACCGTGAATTACCGTGAGGCCTATGGGCTGTATGCCTGTAACGGCATCCTGTTTAACCATGAGAGCCCGCGGCGGGGCGAAACCTTTGTTACCCGAAAAATCACCCGGGGGCTTGCCAACATTGCGCAGGGGCTGGAGCCCTGCCTATACATGGGCAACCTCAATGCGCTGCGCGATTGGGGCCATGCGCGTGATTACGTGCGCATGCAGTGGCTCATGCTGCAGCAGCACACCCCGGAAGACTTCGTCATTGCCACGGGCGTGCAGCACAGCGTGCGGCAGTTTATTGACTGGAGCGCGCGCGAGCTGGGCGTGCGGCTGCGCTTTGAGGGCGAGGGGGTTAGCGAAGTCGCGGTGGTTGAGGCGGTGGAAGGCGACAAGGCGCCAGCGCTGAAGCCAGGCCAGGTGGTGGTGCGGGTGGATCCCCGATATTTCCGGCCCACCGAGGTGGAAACGCTGCTAGGGGACCCGGCCAAGGCGAAAGAGAGGCTGGGTTGGGTGCCTGAAATCACCGTGCAGCAGATGTGTGCGGAAATGGTGGACGCCGATCTGGCGGAGGCGCGTCGGTGCGCGCTGCTCACGCAGCACGGGTATTCGGTGTCGCTTTCGGCGGAGTAAGCCGCAGTCATTGGTTGGGCGGCTGCGTGCTTCGCTGGGTAACCGGTTCTTGCGGTCGTTCAAGATAAACTAGCGCCCTGCTTTGTAAGGATTCTGCATGCTCCGTTCCCAACGCTTGCTGCTCCCCGCTTTCGTTGCGGTTGTCCTGTCCTCATTCGCGCAGGCCCAGGCACCGGGTGGAGCGGGCGTATTCGGTGGTGGAGCGGCGCCCACCGGGCCTGCAGCGTCACCGTTTTCAACGGGGCAGGGCTCGTCGGCGCCGGTCCGATTGCAGAGCGCAACGCCTGCCCAACAGTCGTTGCCAGGGGCACAGCAAGGCCAGTTTGGGCAATCGGGTGCAATGCAGGGAGCGCTTCCTGGGGGCGGGGCTGACTTTCAAGGCGGCGTGCTGCCGGGTGGTGCGCGATCGGCAGAGCCCGCTTCTGCGGCGGGTGGCGCGCGCCCCGCGTTGCCGCCTGAGCCGCCGTCGGATTTTCAGCGGTTTGTCGAGCAGGCTACGGGACGGATGCTGCCCATCTATGGCATTTCGCTGTTTTCGGCGGGGCGCTTCGAGCCGGTGCAGGCCACCCAGGTGCCGGATGGTTATGTGGTTGGGCCGGGTGATGAGCTCATTGTGCAGCTCTATGGCGCAGTGGATTTTTCCGACCGGCTGGTGGTCGATCGCGATGGGCGGGTGCTAATTCCGCGAGTCGGCCCTGTCAAAGTGGCGGGGTTGCGGTTTCGCGAAGTTGAAGGGCATTTGTCGCGCAGCATCGGCGAGGTTTATCGCAACTTTCGTCTGTCCGTCAGCATGGGGCGGCTGCGGTCTATCGAGATCTATGTGCTGGGGCAGGCGCGCTCGCCGGGCCGCAAGGTGGTGGGGAGCCTGTCCACGCTGATCAATGCCTTGTTTGAAACAGGCGGGCCGTCGGCGCGGGGGTCGATGCGCGCTATTGAACTTCGGCGCGCGGGGCGGGTGGTGACGCGCATCGATCTTTATGACTTCATTGCCCGCGGCGACAGCAGTGCCGACCGGCCGCTTGAGCCAGGCGACATCATCTATGTGCCGCCCGTCGGCCCGCAGGTGGGGCTTGCGGGCAGTGTGAACGAGCCCGCAATTTATGAGCTCTCTCGTGTGGGCGGCAATATTGAATCCGTGCTTGCGCTCACAGGTGGGCTCCCAACGCTCGCTGCGCCGCAAAAGGCGCAACTTGAGCGGGTAGACGCCAGCCGTCAGCCGGCGCGGTTTGTGCAAGACATTGCACTGGATCCAGCGGGGCTGGGCACGGCGCTTCGCGGCGGTGACATTGTCACCGTGTTCCAGATCAGCCCTCAGTTTGCCAATGCAGTGACGCTGCAGGGCAGTGTGGCGGCCCCCATGCGGTATGCCTATCGCGAGGGCATGCGCATCAGTGATCTGGTGGTTAACAACAATTTCCTCGTTCCCATCAGCTATTGGCTGCAGCTTAATTCCGGCGCAGCGATTCCAGGGTTGGATCGGCCCGAGGTGAATCTCGACTACGCCACAATCCAGCGGCTAGACCCTGTCCGGCTGCGCACAGAGACCATTCCGTTCAACCTTTCAAAAGCGCTGATGGGCCACGCGCAGGAAAACCTGACGCTGAAGCCCGGCGACATCGTGCGGGTGTATTCAGCGACTGAGGCCGGGGTTGATGCGTTTGACAGCATCGCCCTACAAGCGGGATTTGTAGATGGAGTGAGGCGATTCAGCTGGCGCGAGGGGCACCGGGTGACCGACGTTATTCCTGACCTGGCTTGGCTGCGTGAGCAGGTCACGAGGTGGGTGCGCACGACCGGGCTGGTGGTGGCATTGCCGGGGGCTCAGACCGGTGTACCGGGGCAAGGTGTACCGGGGCAGGGTGTACCGGGGCAGGGCGCTCTCGCCGCGGGAGCGTCGCTCCCGCCCGCACTAGCCGCGCAAATCGCCGGCGGCTTGCCCATGCAGGCCAACGCGCTGACCAACCAACCTGGTGCCGCAGCAGCCATAGGCCGCAGCCCGACTGCCCAACAGCCCGGCGCCGCTGCAGTGCTAACCGGTCAGGCCGCCGACGTGGCTGCGGCCAATGTCGCCCGCCTCTCCGCCGCCTCTTTCCAGGAACTCAACCTGGAATACGCCGATATTAAGCGGCTGGACCCGCAAACAATGCAGGTGCAGTTGATTCCCTTCAACCTGGGGCGGGCGCTGGCGGGGCAGGAATCCGACAACCTGCCGTTGCGCCCGGGTGATCGCATCTCGCTTTACACAAAGCAGGAAGTGGCCGTGCCCATTGCACGCCGCACGCGGCTGGTTAAGGTGACGGGCGAAGTCAAGGTGCCCGGAACCTATCAGGTGAGCGCGGGCGAAACCCTGCCCGACATCATTCGCCGCGCCGGGGGCTTTACGCCCGACGCTTATGTGTATGGCACGTCGCTCGTACGCGAAAGCACCCGCATTGAGCAGCAGCGAAACCTCGCGCAGCTGCTGCGCACCATGGAGGCAGATCTGCTCAGTCAGGCTAATTTCGCCAGTCAAAACACGGCGCAGGCCGATATGCAGCAAGCGCAGGCCATGCTCGCGTTTCAGCGGCAAACGCTTGAGCGGCTCCGCACGGTAGAGGTGTCTGGCCGCATTGCACTGGATCTTGACGAAAAGGCGGCGCAACCGGTGCTGCCAAGCCTCGACCTCGAGGATGGCGACAACATCAGCATTCCAACCGAGAGCGACTTTGTCAGCGTGTTTGGTGCGGTAGATATCAATAGCACACTGCTCTTTAAGCCCAATCAGCGCGTGCGCGAATATCTGGATCGCGCGGGGCTTCGTGCGTTCGCGGATCTGGACAACGTTGTGGTGCTGCGGGCCGACGGAACAGTGCGAACCATGCGCACGGCTCAGCAGCGGAGCAGC
>CAIPNM010000206.1 GCA_903866395.1 uncultured bacterium | reverse complement strand
GCCCAGGGCGAGTAACGCCACCAGGTGTGGCCCCGAAAGGAATGGGTGTGCCAGCCCCGAAGCAAACGCCTGCCAGGCATTTTCGGGTGGTGCATAGTCGTGCGCATGGTGTGCGAGCGCCGCGATCGGTGCCCCGAACGCCAGACTGCCTACAAACAAGCGTTGGAACGAAACGAGCATCCGTGATGCCGTGGCGGTCATGATTGACTCTCCTGGTTGGCCAAAGCAAGAATCCCTAAGTTGATCGTATCTGAAAACTTAATTCCTACCGGAGATCCGTCTTGAACCTGAAATCCTTGTCAGCTCGCCCGGCACTTTCCTCTGCAACACGACGCGGCGTGCTGCGTACCGGCGCGGTGGGTCTTGCAGCGCCCTGGGTAGCGAGCCCGGCCAAAGCCTCGGGTCAGCTCAACGTGGTGCTCAATCAAGGCCTGCTCGCCAAGCTCTGGATCGACGAACTTCATCCGGCATTCGAGAAGGCGACCGGTGCGAAGGTGAACGTGCAGCAGTCGGTCACCGCCAACATGCTCGCCATGCTGAAGACCCAGCGCGATAACCCGCCCGATCTGATGCAGTTCTCCGAAGCGGGCGTGTTCCTTGCCGCCGAAGAGGGGCTTCTTCGTCCACATAACGCGAAGAACATTGCCAACATGGCAATGCTGCGGCCGGCGTTTCGTCTCGCTGACGATTTTTCCGCGGGCGTGATCGACGCTGTGCACACGCTCTACTACAACACCAATGCGCAGAAAACGCGCCCTGCCGCCTGGGCCGAGATGTGGGACGCGTCCAACGCGCGCCGGATCGCCATTCCGCCGATCACCTGGAACAGCGGGGTGCGGATGGTGACCACAGCCGCGCAGATCGCCACCGGCAAGCCGATGAAAGACGCGCAATACGACCTGGAAGCGGGCATGCGCCATCTGGCCAAGTTGAAGGACGCCGGCGCCGTGGCCTACACCGGCGCACCGCAGGCAATCCAGATGCTGCAATCGGGGCAAGTGCCGCTCGTGCCGTTCTACGGCATCTTCATCAATCCGGTGCTCGACAAGGGCGCACCGATTGCGCCGGCCACCACGCTGCGCGAGGGACTGCACGGCGAAGTGGTGGGGCTCAATATGCCGGCTAAGGCCAAGAACCTCGAACTGGCCGAAGTCTATGTGAACATGAGCCTCTCAAAAGAATTTCAGTCGAAGATCGACAGTGTGCTGCGCGCCCGCTCCGCACACCGCGACGTCAACCCCTCCGAGCGTACCCGCGAGCTCCTGGGGCCTGGCGACAACATCCTCTATGCCGACTGGAAATTCTTGTCCAAGAACCGTACGAAGCTTACCGAGATGTGGAACAACGTCTTCGGTTGACGCGTCCATCGGACCGTCATGACCGAAGCTGTCGCGCCGCTGCGGCAACGATCCGGCACAGGCCTCGCTGTTGCCTGCCTGCTGGGTCCTGCCGCGGTGCTACTGATCGCGTTCTACGCGATCCCGTTCCTGCGCATGATTGCTGAAAGCCTGGCGCCCGCCAACGCGGGTGCAGGCTGGATGGGCATGAGCCTGGAGCACTTTGAGCGCCTGACCTCGAGCGGCCGGGTTCAACGGGCGCTCACCCGCACGCTGCGAATTTCGGGCTGGGTCACGCTGATCACCCTGGTGATTTCGTTTCCGCTTGCGCTCTATTTGGTTCGAGCAGGGCGCACCATTCGCACCGCATTCCTGATCGCATTGTTTGTTTCGCTGGCATCCAGTCTTATCGTGCGCAATTACGGCTGGCTGGTGACGCTTGCTGACGCGGGTCCGTTGAACCGTTTGCTGATTGGGCTGGGATTTCTGAATGTGCCCATGCGTATGGTCTATAGCGAGGGTGCCACGATCGTAGCGCTGGTTCACTACGCGATCCCGTTCATGACGCTACCGATCTTCGCCGCGCTTCTCAGAATTCCGCCGTCGCTGTCCGATTCCGCGGCCAGCCTTGGCGCTCCGCCCTGGCGGGTGATCCGGGATGTAATCTGGCCGCTCGCCATGCCGGGTGTATTTGGTGGCGTTGTGCTCACGTTTGCGCTCAGCATGAGTGCGTTCGTCACGCCGCTCATGCTTGGCTCGCCCGCCACAGCCATGATCTCGCAGGTGGCAGCCGAGCAGTTTCTGGTGCAACTGGCCTTTCCCTTTGGATCAGCAATCGTGGTGGCGCTGGTGCTCATCACCTTTCTGATCGTGGTCGTGTTCACGCTGCTCGTGCGAAAGGTGTTCCGTGCGCAGGTCTGAGTTGATGTCGCATCCGCTCGATCGCCTGATCGCCATCGCCGGCTGGGGTGCCATGCTGTTTCTCCTGTTTCCAGTCGTGTTCACCACGGTGGTGAGCTTTGGTGCGGGTGAACTGATCGAGTTTCCGCCCTCTGGCTGGTCGCTTCGCTGGTATGCGCACATCGGTGAGATCCATCGCGTGGGCGCAGCCGTTCTCTACAGCCTACTGATTGCGACCTGCGCTGGCGTCATTGCCACGCTGATGGCGGTTGGGGTGGCGCTGTGCCTGGTGCGGCTGCCGGTTCCCGGCAAGGCGATGATCGGTGCGCTGGTGACCTCACCGGTGGCGGTTCCCATCGTTGCACTGGGCATTGCGCTCATCCAGTTTTTTATCTGGCTGGGCATTTCGTTCACCTGGTACAGCCTTCTCATTGGGCATCTGGTACTGGTGATTGCTTATCCGGTGCGAACGCTGGTGGCCTCACTTTCGTTATCCAACCCCGCTCTTGAAGAGGCAGCGGCCAGTCTGGGCGCAAGGCCGCTGATCGCGTTCTTCACCATCACGCTGCCTCAGATGAAGCCTGGCCTCATCAGCGGGTTTCTGTTCGCTTTTCTGATCAGTTTTGACAACTACCCGATCAGTATTTTTCTCGTTCGCGGCGCGCTGACCGTGTTGCCGATCGAGGTCTTCAACTACATCAGCCAGAACTTTGATCCCACACCGGCTGCTTTCTCCACGATCTATACGCTGCTCCTGGCGTTGGTCATCGTGTGGGCCGAACGCCGCTGGTCGATCATCTCATTGTCGGTGGCATCAGAAGGGGGCCAGGGTGGCAAGCGTTCAGATCAATGATCTTCACCTCGCCCTGGGCGGTAACCCGGTGTTGAATGGTGTATCCCTGGAACTTGCCGATGGCGAATGCGTGGCACTCCTCGGACCTTCAGGCTGCGGCAAGACCACCACCCTGCGGGCGCTCGCGGGCTTTGTGCGAGGCGACCGGGGCGAAGTACGCTTCAACGGCCGGTCGGTCGATGCATTGCCCGCCCATCGGCGCAATGTAGGCCTGGTGTTTCAGGACTACGCGCTGTTTCCTCACATGACGGTTGCAGAAAATGTTGGCTACGGATTGCGGATGCGTGGCCAGTCACGGTCTGCCATCAAGGCTGCGGTGGGCGAGGCGCTTGCGCGCGTGGAATTATCAGGGTTTGAGGCCCGTCTGCCCGCCCAGCTCTCGGGCGGGCAGCGCCAGCGGGTGGCGTTAGCCCGGGCGATTGTGATCGAGCCCGATGTCCTGCTTCTTGATGAGCCGCTTGGGGCCCTAGACCGCAAGCTTCGCGATGGCATGCAGGTTGAATTGAAGCGCCTCCAGCGCGAACTGGGCATCACGACGCTGATCGTCACCCATGATCAGGAAGAGGCGCTGTCGCTGTCGAACCGGGTGGCGGTGATGTTTGCAGGTCAGATTGCCGCAGTGGATGCGCCCGCAGCGCTCTATCGCAGGCCGCCCAGGGCCGATGTCATGGCGTTTCTGGGGCGGGCCAATTTTCTGCTGGTCACGATTGACCCCGCCGGTCTGAGCGCGGGCGTGAACACCCCTATGGGTGTGCGCCTGCGGGCGCAGCAGCCAGATCCCCTGCGAGCGCTTGCAGCCGGGTCACGGGCCCGGCTCGGAATCCGCCCCGAGCACGTCCAGGTGCGTCGCGCGAGCGAGGACGCCCAGGCCGACGAATTTTCTGCAAGCGTTGTCGATCTGATTTATCGTGGCGCGCTTGCGGAGGTGCTGCTTCAGGTGTCCACCTCAGGCGCCGGGCCGGTCCGGCTCAGCGCCGACCTGCCTGCTGAAGGCTTAAACGTTCAACGTGGCGACACGGTTGCAGTGCGGCTGCCTGATGAACACTGTCTGATTTTCGAGGAGAACGGCGCATGACTGTCATCGACCCAGCGGCGGGTGATTCCACCCGTCGTCAGCACGATCTGGGCGGGCTCGAGCTCGGCCCCATCGACCGCGATGAGCATCCCCGCACGCTCTTCGAAATGCGGGTGGATGCCATGCTGATGCTGCTCACACACCCCAGCTGCGGGGCCTTCAAGGTCGACGCCATGCGGCGTGCTGTTGAGAATTACTCGCGGCTCGACTACGAGCAGCTCCCCTACTACCAGCGATGGCTCAAGGCTATTCGCCAGCTGCTGGTTGAGCAAGGCGTGCTGACCGACGAAGCGATCGACGCCCGCCTTGCACTTCTGCTTACTCGCCAGGAATCCGGAGGGCACTGATCATGTTTGCTGAAGGCACACTGGTTCGGGTGCTTGATCACACCGTCTTCGGGCACTGTCGCACACCGCTCTACCTGAAGGGAAAAGTGGGTGAGGTGGTAAGTCACACCGGCGCATGGCGAAACCCCGAAACGCTCGCTTATCACAAGCCGGGCTTACCGCTTCGGCGTCTGTACCGAGTGCGGTTTCGGCAGGCAGACCTCTGGAACGGTTACCCCAACTCGGGCGACACGCTGGAAGCCGATATCTATGAACACTGGCTTGCGCCTGTAGAGCGCGCAACGGCCGGAGATCCGTCATGATGATTTCCCACGACCACGACCACGACCACGACCACGACCACGACCACGACGATCACGACCATGCGCACGGCGAGCATGATCACCATGATCACTCGCACCCGCACGCCGCGATCGAAGATCACGACGCGGTCACCGAATTTCACCTGCTCGAGCAGGCCATGCGTGAGCTCCTGATCGAGGCAGGTGTGTTCAGTGCAGCCGACATTCAGCGGCAGATTGAACGGCAGGAAATGCGAACCCCAGCGCTGGGGGCCCGGATCGTAGCCAAGGCCTGGACCGATCCCACGTTTCGCGCCGACCTGCTCGCCAATCCCAAGCCCGCCATCACTGCGCTGGGTATCGATGTTGCCAACACGCCTGCGCTGCAGGTGCTTGAAAACCGTGACGGCGTCCATCACGTGGTGGTGTGCACCCTATGCTCCTGCTATCCGCGCATGATTCTGGGCATCCCCCCCGTCTGGTACAAGAGCCGCGAATACCGCGCACGAGTGGTTCGCGAGCCGCGAGTGGTCCTGGAGGAATTTGGCGTCTCGTTGCCGGAGAGCACTGAAATCCGGGTGGTCGACAGCACCGCCGACCTGCGTTATCTCGTCATCCCCGAACGCCCGGCCAATACCGAGCACCTCGACGAAGAAGCGCTCGCCGCGATCGTAAGTCGCGACTCCATGATCGGTACAGGCCTGCTTTCGGGTTCGGCCTGAGGTCTTCGCGCGTTGCCCCGGCGCCCCGCCGTGCTTGCTCTGACGGCAGGGGGCGCCTCAATTTGGCGTGCTGCGCGAACACGCTACAATCTCGTGATGTGTGTCCACCCTTACTCTGTCGGCCAGAGCGTTCTGCTCGCCTCGGCCCATTGCTGGCGCTGGCGTAAGCCTGCCGCCTGACACCCCGCGCGCGCCCGCGTTCCTGGCGCACCCCCGGTTGTTTGCGGCGCCCCCTCCGGGACGAGGCGCCTCGAAGCTTTCATTGCCCCGCACGAATTCGGAGTCGACCACCATGGCGATCACCCCACAGGAAGCGCTTCAGCGCACCATCGAACATCGAGAGATTTTTCATGACGAAATGCTCTCGCTCATGCGCATGATCATGCGTGGCGAGATGTCCCACACCATCGCGGCAGCCATTCTCATGGGCTTACGCGTCAAGAAAGAAACCATTGGAGAAATCACGGCGGCCGCGCAGGTCATGCGCGAATTCGCCAATAAGGTGGTGGTCGATGGCGGTCCGCATTTCGTTGACGTGGTGGGTACAGGCGGCGACGCCTCGCACACCTTCAACATTTCCACCGCTTCGTCATTCGTCGCGGCGGCGGCTGGCGCTACGGTTGCCAAACACGGCAATCGCGGTGTGTCCTCCAAGTCGGGAAGCGCTGACGTGCTCGAAGCGCTCGGCGCCAACATCATGCTGAGCCCTGAGCAGGTTGCGCAGTGCATTCGCGAAACCGGTCTGGGCTTCATGTTTGCCCCGAATCATCACCCGGCCATGAAGAATGTCGTGGCAGTGCGGCGCGAACTCGGTGTTCGCACCATCTTCAACATCCTCGGGCCGCTCACCAATCCTGCCGAGGCACCCAACATTCTGATGGGTGTGTTCCATCCCGATCTGGTGGGTATTCAGGTTCGTGTGATGGAAAAACTCGGCGCCCGCCATGCGCTGGTGGTCTACGGCCGTGACGGTATGGACGAAATTTCGCTGGGTGCCGCCACGTTGGTGGGCGAGCTGCGTAACGGACAAGTCCGCGAGTACGACATCCACCCTGAGGACTTCGGGCTGTCGATGGTGAGCAACCGCGGTCTCAAGGTGTCCGATGCGACCGAATCACGCGAGATGGTGCTGGAGGCACTCAACAATACTCCCGGTACGCCGCGTGAAATCGTCACATTCAATGCCGGCGCGGCGCTCTACGCCGCCGATCGCGCAGCCAGCATCGGCGAGGGCATCGCGCTCGCACGCGAAGCCATTGCGAGTGGCGCCGCGCGCGCCAAGCTTGACCAGTGGGTACTGACCACCCGCCGCCTGGGCAGCCCGCCGGTGTCTGTATAAACCCCGCGACACGAGACATCACCATGAGCGACATTCTTCAGCGTATTCTCGAAGTGAAGGCGGCCGAGGTCGCGCAAGCCCGGACAACCCGTACGCTCGCCGATCTTGAGTCCGAGGCGCGCCGTACGCTTGCGCCAGGGCAGTCGCTTGCCCCGCGTGGTTTTGCCCGATCGCTGCGGGCGCGCACCGCGAGCGGCCAGCCCGCGGTGATTGCAGAGGTCAAGCGCGCGAGTCCCAGCAAAGGGTTGCTGCGCGACCCATTCGAGCCCGCCGCTATTGCCGCAAGTTATCAACGGGGCGGCGCGGCCTGTCTGTCGGTCCTCACCGACGAGCAGTTCTTCCGGGGCGCGGCTGAGCATCTTCGGCAAGCGCGGGCAGCCTGTTCCCTGCCGGTTCTGCGCAAAGATTTTGTAGTGGATCCCTGGCAGATCATCGAGGCGCGCACCTGGGGCGCCGATTGCATCCTGTTGATTGTTGCGGCCCTCGATGATCGACAGTTGCATGAGCTCGAGGCCTGCGCACGCGATCTCGGCATGGATGTTTTGGTCGAGGTGCATGACGCGCAGGAGCTCGACCGGGCGCTCGCGCTGCACACGCCGCTTATCGGTATCAATAACCGGAATCTGCGCACCTTCGAGGTGTCGCTTGACACCACCATCGATCTGCTCGATCGCATTCCGTCCGATCGGCTGGTGGTGACCGAGAGCGGAATCCTCGCAGCCAGCGATGTGCGTCGCATGCGTGACGCCGGCGTCAATGCGTTTCTGGTGGGCGAGGCCTTCATGCGGGCTGCCGACCCGGGCGCTGCACTCACGGGCCTGTTCGACCTATGAGAGCAAACTACTCAGCGTGCGCCAAGCCAGCCGGTGCGCAGGCGCACCGCCGGCGAGCGCGCTGAGGGCGATAGCACCAGCCGCGCCTCGCTTTCCGGTGCTTCGCCAATCTCAACATCAAAGCACATCAGCTCGTCGCGGCGAAAGGCGTGAAGCTCGATCCGTGAACCGCGCCGCCTTCTTGCCAGCGCAGATTTGAGCGTGGCGGTGTCGGCGCGCAGGCCCTCGATCGCCACCAGCTCATCGCCCGCCGATAGCCCTGCGCGTTGAGCAGAGCTATCGGTGTACACGGTGCTGACCTTGAGCCTTGAGCCAGCGTCACTCACACGGATGCCTAGCGCAGCGCCCGCGTGATCGGCACGCCGCAGCGTGAGTGACACGCCCATCCGGTCGAGTAATCGGGCAAGGGGGAGCTCGACCGTGCCTTCAACCCACTGCCGAAGTTGCGCCGACAGATCAACGCCGGTGGCTTCGGCTATCAACGCTGGCATGTCCCCTTCATCGATTCCCTTGGCGGTCGCTGACACGCGTCCGCTTTCGTCATAGAAATGTTTGCCAACGCGTTGCCAGAGGAGCCGCATCACATCGTCGAGCGACGACTGCCCGCCCGACTCAGCTCGAATGGTGAGATCGAGCGCAAGCGCAACCAACGCCCCCTTCGCGTAATAGCTCACGATCGCATTCGGCGAATTTTCGTCTTGCCGGTAATACTTGGTCCAGGCGTCGAAGCTCGACTCGGCCACGCTTTGCACCCGTCGCCCTGGCGATCGCATGACCGTTGCAATCGTGCCGGCGAGCGCCTCGAGGTAGTCGCCTGCGGGCAGAACGGCTGCGCGGCGGAGCATCAGGTCGTCGTAGTAGGAAGTAAAGCCTTCGAACAGCCAGAGGAGCCGTGTGTAACTTTCCGATCGCAGGTCGTGATGCACAAACCCGGCAGGTTTGATTCGTTTTACATGCCAGGCATGGAAATACTCATGGCTGCATAGCCCGAGCAGGCGCCGGTAGCCCTCGGGCACGCCGCTCATTCCCGCCCAGGGCAGATCGGTTCGCTTGGCGATCAGCGCTGTGCTCGCCCGGTGCTCAAGACCACCATAGCCATCGCCCACGGCCATGAGCTGAAACAGATAGCGATCAAATGGTGCTTTGCCGCCGCGCGGCTCGAAGAGCTTTGCCTGGAGTGCGCACACCCGCGAGAGATCGCTGGTGAGGCGGGCGGCATCGGTGTCGTGCCGACCGGTTATCGCAATGTCGTGGCGGGCACCCGCCGCCTTGAAGGTCGAGAGCGTGAATCGGCCCATTTCAACCGGATGATCGATGAGCTCATCGTAGTCGGCTGCCGCGAAGCGCCCAAACCCATACGCCGGCGCTCCCGCGCGCGGGAGCGTGGTCGCCACCTTCCAGTCATCGCCGATCGGGGCGGGCGGAGGCAGCAGTTCGACCTCGCACCGCCGGTCCTCTTGTCCGGTAACCGACAGAAACACACTGGTGCCGTTAAAGAACCCGTGAGTGGCGTCAAGGTGCGCGCCGCGCACCGACAAATCCCAGGCATAAACGCGGTAGCGAACGGTTAGCGGGCCACTGCACCGACGCGCCTGCCAGCTGTGTTTGTCGATCTTGGTAAGGGGAATGGCGCGCGCGCCCGCGCGGGCCTCGATCCAGACGATGTGACGGGCGAACTCCCGAATCATGTAGCTGCCTGGAATCCAGGCTGCGAGGGCAAGCCGCTGGCCTTCCGGGTCGGGTTCTACGACCGTGAGTTCAACCTCAAACAGGTGAGCATGCGGGTTGACCGGCATCAGCCGATACTGATGCGCTGGTGCGCCAGCGGTTCGGGTGCGTCGGGTCATCGGGCCAATCCAGTACGAAAATTCATTGGGCGTGGGAATCGGGCGTGTCCCGCCGTCGATCCATGCTGCCATGCGCTGCATCGGCTGCGAGGTCATCGGGCGTGTCGATGTCCTGCAGAACACCGGGGTCGTCGACTGGAACGAACTGCGGCGGATAGGTCTGCAGCAGGGAAAATGCGCCGCGATCGCCCTGCAAGTGGGCGAGCGCCTCCAGATGCGCCGCACCAAACACCACCGGGTGGCCACGCTGGCCATTAAACGTGGGCGCGACGATCGCAAGCGGGTTGCTACCGAGCCGGGCGATCAGCGTATGAATCGTTTCGATGCGAACACGCGGCATATCACCGAGCGCGAGCACTAGCGGCCGGCTGCCCACCCTCTCGAAAATGCGCGCGGCGCCAAACGCAATGGAATGCCCCATGCCAAGCCGGGTCGCATCCGTGACCAGCGTCTCGCAGCCGGTCTGCTCAATCAGACTGTGCAGTTCCGGCTTGTTTGAAGGGAGTACAGCGAATGCGTGGGGGCAGGCGGCTTTCAATGTCCGTGCAGCGCGCACGCACACTGGCTCGCCATCGAGGAGAGCGAGGAGCTTGTCGCGGTGGCCGCTCGGATCGAAACGGCTTCCCCGACCCCCGGCAAGCAGCAGCCCAACGGGCGCCTGCGCGTCACCGGCTGACATCGACCACCAGGCGTCCGCGGACGCGGCCAGCGAGCACCTCCGGGGCTGCGTCGATGACCTCAGCGAGGCCGATGTCGCGCGTGATTGCTGCCAGACGCGAGCGCTCGAGATCGCTTGCGAGCCGCTGCCAGGCGGCCTCGCGCAGCGGTCGCGGACACATCACGGAATCGATGCCAGCCAGGGTGACGCCGCGCAGAATGAAGGGGGCAACGGTTGATGGAAAGTCCATGCCCTGTGCAAGCCCGCAGGCCGCGACCACACCGCGCGACCTCGTCTGCGCGCAGGCATTCGCAAGTGTGTGTGACCCCACCGCGTCGATCACGCCCGCCCAGCGCTCCTTCTGGAGCGGTTTTCCAGGTGTTGACAAGGTGGCGCGGTCGATCACCTCGGCTGCGCCCAGCGCCGTGAGATAGTCGGCCTCGTCCATACGCCCGGTGGATGCAACGACCCTGTGCCCCCACCCTGCGAGGATTGCAATGGCGACGCTGCCTACGCCACCTGCCGCGCCGGTGACCAGAACCTCACCTTCACCGGGCCGAACGCCGCCCTGCTCGAGCGCGAGCGCGGCAAGCATGGCGGTGTACCCGGCGGTGCCGATCGCCATGGCGTCGTGAGCGTCGAGTCCGGCGGGCAGGGCGATCAGCCAGTCGCCTTTGAGCCGGGCTTTACCTGCCAGGCAACCCCAATGGGTTTCGCCCACCCCCCAGCCGTTCAGGACCACGGTGTCGCCGGGAGTGAATCGCGGATCGTCGCTCGTCTCGACCACACCGGCGCCGTCAATGCCGGGCACCATCGGCCACTTGCGCACGACCGGTGAGCGGTTGGTGAGTGCGAGGCCGTCTTTGTAATTGACGGTAGACCAAGCGACGCGGACAGTGACGTTTCCGTCTGCTGCATGGGTCGCGAGGTCGGCATCGGCGAGTTCTCGCAGGCCTGCGTGAAAGCCAGACTCATTCTTCTCAAGAAAGAGGGCACGAAAGCTCATGAAACGGCTCCAGGCTTGGGGCGCTTGTCAATCACACGTCTGGCCTTACCGACCGAGCGCTCGATTGCGCTCGTGGGCTCGACCCGAATGTCGGCACTCACGCCGATGAAGGTCTTGATGGCATGCTGCAGGGCGCGGGCCGATTGGGATGCAGCAGCGCCGTCGTGCGCGAGCCCGGGCTTCGATTCAACCCGAACCGTGAGCGTATCGAGCGGGCCGTCTTTTCCAAGCTCGCACACATAGTGCGGGGCGAGTTCGGGGCGCTGCAAAATGAGTTCTTCGATCTGCGACGGAAACACATTGACGCCTCGCACGATCATCATGTCATCCGAGCGGCCGGTAATCTTCTGCATCCGCCGCATGGTGCGTGCTGTGCCGGGCAAGAGCCGCGTGAGGTCGCGGGTCCGATAGCGGATGATGGGCAGCGCCTCTTTGGTGAGCGAGGTGAACACCAGCTCGCCGAATTCGCCATCGGGTAATGGCGCGCCGGTATCGGGGTTGATGATTTCCGGAAAGAAATGATCCTCCCAGATGGTCGGACCATCTTTGGTCTCGATGCACTCGTTCGCAACGCCCGGGCCCATCACCTCGGACAAGCCATAGATGTCGACCGCATCAATACCCATTCGGCGTTCAATCTCGGTGCGCATTTCATTGGTCCAGGGTTCAGCCCCAAAGATGCCAATCCGCAGACTGCTGCTCGCGGGATCAATCCCCTGTCGCTCGAATTCGTCGGCGATGGCGAGCATGTAACTAGGCGTGACCATGATGATCGAAGCGCCAAAATCGCGGATGAGCTGGACCTGGCGCTCAGTCTGACCCCCGCCGAAGGGCACTACCGTGAGCCCGAGTTTCTCGGCCCCGTAGTGGGCACCGAGCCCGCCGGTGAAGAGCCCGTAGCCATAGCTCACGTGGACAATGTCTCCAGCCCTTGCGCCACTGGCGCGAATCGAGCGTGCAACCAGGCGGGCCCAGGTATCGACGTCGGCGGCGGTATAGCCCACCACGGTGGGTTTGCCGGTTGTGCCGCTCGAGGCATGGATGCGAACCACCTGCTCACGTGGCACCGCGAACATGCCGAAGGGGTAGTTGCTGCGCAGGTCTTCTTTGGTGGTGAACGGAAAGCGGGACAGGTCTTCGAGCGTGCGCAGGTCACCTGGATGCACACCCGCAGCCTCAAATTTCGTCCGGTAGTGGGGAACCTTCTCCCAGGCCAGTGTCAGTTGTGCTTGGAGTCGCTCAAGCTGCAGCGCACGTAGCACGTCGGTGCTTGCATGTTCGATCGGTTCAAGCGGCAGCCCGCCCGCCGAGCGCTGCGATGGAACGGTGGCCGTCATGTTGGGGTCTCCTCGATGAAGCGACCGCGGATGGTTGCCGAGCGGCCGCGAAACAACGCAATCAGGCGCCCGTTCTGGTCGGTGACCCGCGTGTCGTAGAGGCCGCTCCGCCCGCCGCGACTTTGCTCGGCGCATTCGGCGGTGAGAACATCGCCGCGCTGGGCTGCTGCAATAAAGTCGATTGCCGCGCTTGCTGCAACAGCGCGCTGGTTGTGGCTGTTGCAGGCAAACGCAAAGGCCGAATCGGCCAGCATGAAGATATAGCCCCCGTGACACGTGCCGTGCCCATTGGTGAATTCATCGCGCACCGTGAGGCAGAGCCTTGCCCGGCCCGGTGCGACGTCAAGGAGCTCCATGCCGACGTGGCGAGTGGCGGTGTCCTCGGCCCACATGATGCGGGCCGATTCCTGCGCGAGCTCTAGCGGACTGAGCGTTGAAGCGGTCATGTTGAACTGTCCTCAACGACCCTCGAAGCGTGCGGGCCGCTTCTGCAGGAACGCCTGTACGCCCTCGAGATAATCATGACTGGCTGACAACTCCGCCTGAAGGTCACGTTCCAGATCAAGTGATGCGTCCATGGTCTGGGTGAGCGACGCTCGGATTGCCTGCTTGGTGGCGGTAAGGGCCAGGGTGGGCATTGCCGCAAGCTTGGTCGCGATTCGATCGACTTCCGTATCGAGCTCTGCGTCATCCACGCACTTCCAGATGAGCCCCCACGCCTCGGCCTTTTCCGCCGGCAGCTTCTCGCCGAGCATCGCAAGGCCCATGGCGCGCGCGACGCCTACGCGATGGGGGAGCAAATGCGTGCCGCCTGAGTCAGGTAACAGTCCGATGTTCACGAACGCCTGAAGGAAGCTTGCCGAGCGGGACGCAATGACCAGATCGCATCCCAGCGCGAGATTGGCACCGGCACCCGCAGCAATGCCCTGCACGCGAGCGATGACTGGTTTTCGCATGGCCTGAATGCTTCGAACGAGCGGGTTGAACAGCTCGTCGACCAGTGCGCCGAGATCGGTCATGTTGCCGGGCTCGAAGGAGAGATCGGCGAGATCCTGGCCAGCACAAAAGGCTCGGCCGTTCCCCGTCAGGATCACTGCACGGACGTTCGGATCGTTGGCCACGATGCCCACCGCTTCGCGGAGCTCCTGATGCATCGTGCGAGTAAAGCTGTTCAGCTTGTCGGGTCTGTTCAGGGAGATGCGGGCAACCCCCGCCTGGACGGACAGAATAACGGTGGAATCAGACATAAAGGCTCCGGTCTTCAATGCGCGCGGTCGGCTGCCGCAGAGCGTCAGAGGATACTACCGACGCGCACAAAGATTCGATCCTTCGCTGCCGTGCGAGACGCCCGCTACTGGCACAATCGCCCACGACCATTCTCGTCAGCCCTGAAGGAGCCTCTATGAGTTACGAAACCATTCTTGTTGAAGCGCGAGACCGCGTAGGCCTCATCACGCTCAACCGCCCCAAAGCGCTTAACGCACTCAATGACATGTTGATGGATGAGCTGGGCGCCGCGATGCTTGCGTTCGACGATAACGCCGACATCGGCGCAATCGTCATCACGGGCAGCGAAAAGGCATTTGCTGCAGGCGCCGACATTGGCGCGATGGCGAAGATGACCTTTAGCGAGGCACACGGCCGAGACTTCATTACCCGCAACTGGGAAACGCTTCGCCGCGTTCGTAAGCCTGTGATTGCAGCTGTAGCGGGCTTCGCACTGGGCGGCGGCTGCGAACTCGCCATGATGTGCGACTTCATCATCGCAGCCGACAACGCGCGATTCGGTCAGCCCGAAATCAAGCTTGGCGTGATCCCCGGCGCGGGCGGCACGCAGCGCCTGCCCCGGGCAGTCTCCAAAGCGAAGGCGATGGATCTCTGCCTGACGGGCCGAATGATGGACGCTGCCGAGGCTGAGCGCGCGGGGCTGGTGTCGCGTGTGGTGCCTGCGGAGCGCCTACTCGCTGAGGCAATCGAAGCTGCGACCATCATTGCGTCTTATTCCTTGCCCTCGGTACTCATGGCTAAGGAGTCGATCAACCGCGCATTCGAATCACCGCTAACCGAGGGGCTGCTATTCGAACGCCGCATGTTCCACGCACTGTTTGCTACCGACGATCAAAAAGAAGGAATGGCCGCCTTTGTTGAAAAGCGAAAGCCAGTGTTTCGTCATCGGTGAAATAAGCATTCAACGGAGAGCCAACGAAGAAAACCCCCCTCGATTTGCAAACCGTTTAAAAGCTCGTCATAATCGCTGGCTCTTCACTTGATTCATATCAACGAGCCCAGCTCGGTGAAAGAGAAAAGCGAAGAGAAAAGCGGAAGGAAGCGCAAAGCAACGCGCAAGTCAGACCGGAGAAACCTACCGATTTGACAGGGTAAAAAAAACCCGCCATACTCCCGCTTCTTTGCTGATCGCAGACAACCTCCGGGTTCAAACGAAAAGCAAGCCTGCAAAGGCAGGTGCAGTAAGCAGTCAAGTTTGAGACCTAGCAAGCTAGGTAAACAAACGAGGCAGCGGTCTTTAAAAACCAACAGCCGATAAGTGTGGGCGTTTGAGTGAAGCGCCGATGCGCGACTCCGGGGAAACCCGGACAAGCGTCTCGAGAAAATCAAATGCTCACACGGAATCAATCATTGGTTCACACCAATGAAAGTCAATTCCGTTTGGGCCGCCTCGAAAGAGGCAATCAAGATCGAACCATAGAGTTTGATCGTGGCTCAGATTGAACGCTGGCGGCATGCCTTACACATGCAAGTCGAACGGTAACGCGGGGGCAACCCTGGCGACGAGTGGCGAACGGGTGAGTAATACATCGGAACGTACCTGGT
>CAIPNM010000205.1 GCA_903866395.1 uncultured bacterium | reverse complement strand
GGTGAAGGTGAATCTCGCCGATCAATCGACCGGGCGGGTGATCGACTTTGCCGCGGGCGATGTCAATGTGACCACCGGTACCGATCGCAGCCGCACCATGACGATCGACGGTGCTGATCAGGAGATGCTGTCGGTCACCGCGGGCTTCACGATCGAGATTGGCGACTACGTCTATCTCGATGGCAGCGCAGGCTTTGAGAAGCGCACCGACACGGTCGCGCTTGCCGATGGCAAAACGACTGTCAAGGTCGATGTCCTTGCGATCGGCGCGGCCGAGGTGAACGCGTTCGCGGGTCTGAACGGGCCGTATCGAACCGATACCGATGAGGATGGCGATATTGACGACGCCGACACGGTCAATGCCGATGCGGTGGGCGTGTCGATGACCGATGTGAACTTCGGGTTGGGCCTCTTCAGCGCGCAACCCGGCCAGAAGGACGCCGCGGGCAACTCGCTCAATGGTGTTCGCTGGACGGCGCTGGCTGCGGAGGCTGGCGCGATTGAGCTGGTGGGCATTCCCGATGTAACGATTGCCGCGCGCAGCTTCCAGGTTGAACTGAATCGCGTAAGCGGGCTGCCCGCAGGCGTGGTTGCCGACCAGCGCGTGATCAACTTTGGCGGCGATAACGCCTACGCTGTTCGTACCGGTACCGACAGCACGATCGATCTGGCCATGTCCTCCGAGCTTGGCCAGCTGCTCAGGGTGAGCGGCGATGTTGATGTGTCGCTCGCGGGCGTGCTCAGTGTTTCCGGCGGCATTCAGCTCGAGCAATACCAGCGCACCGTCACGCTCACCGATGCAACGGATGAGCAGCAGGTGATCGAAGTGATGACCGGCGCCGTGCCGGGCGCCAACTGGTACCGGATGGTGATCGAGATCGATGGCGAGCGGTATCTGACGCGCGACATCCATGTCACCGAGACTGCGCAGCAGATCGAAAACGCGATCAATGCCGCGATCGACACGGTACCCGGCGCGCAGGTCACCGTGACCACCGAAGCTGATGGTGATCGCCCGGTGGTGCGCTTTGGCGGCAGCCTCGCGGGCACCGACATCAAGCCGATCAAGCTGGTGGTGCCGAGCGTTGGCACGTCCTGGGCAGCCAAGGGTGATGTCACCACGCTGGTTGAAGGCGGAGAAACCCAGGAGGTGCTCGCCCGGATGCTGGTGCTGGGTGGCGCCGATGTCAGTGCGCGCATCGCCACCGGCGCAGGTGAGGAGGCGGTCGGGCTTGAACTGACCGATCTCGACTTCGCGCTTGCGTTTGCTGATTCGGTCGATGATGACCGGAGCTTCCTTGCACTCAAAGGCAGCGCCGCCTCGCTCGGGGTGGTGGGCCTCGAGCGCTATGGCCTTGCGCTGATGGGCACCAACCTCGCGGTCAATCTCAATCTGGGCTTTGGCGATGATCCGCAGGGTGGCCGCAACACCAACACCATCAACTGGGAGGCGACGCCGCTTACCCTCAAGCCCGGTACCGGCACCCCGATTACGCTTGACTTCACCGACGAGGTGCTCGAAGTGGGCGGCTCGATGCTGGTTCGCGTCGGTGACTTCCTGCGGGTCGAGGGCACTGTCGTGGTGTCTCGCAAGACGCTCGATGTCACGGTGGCGGGCCGTACCGAATTCGTTCAGGGCTTCCTGATTGGCGCGTCGGATGTGTCGGCGCAGGTGCAGGGCATTTCGGTGGACGGGCTGAATCTTGCGGCGGCGCTGCTGCGCCCGCTCGATGCACCTGACTTCGACAAGCGGGCCTGGCTCGCAGTGCGCGCTGAGGTTGACTCGGTGGCGGTGACTGCCGAGATGCTGGGGCTACCGGCCGAGCTCTTCACGCTCGAGGCGAACTCGCTCCTCTTTGAGACCAACCGTGCGATCGGCAGCCGTGCAGGCGTCGACAATGAGGCGGTGGTTGATTTCTCGGTGACCGAAGTAGATGGTGAGACGGTTGACCGCTCGCTCGCGGTGAAAACCAACCTCGCCACTGAGGCCACGGTATCGATCGAATATGGCGTGGATGCCGGACAGTTCACCACGCTCACGCTCGATGCAAGCCTGAGCATCGCAGACTACGTCACCGCAAGCGGCAGCTTTGCGCTCTCCATGCTGGGCGGCCGGACGGTCACGCTAAGCGATGGCCAGCGCCGCTCCATGCGCACCACGCTGATTGCTGCGCGTAACGTTGATGTCCGGCTGGGCGTCAACGCCGGATCGGAAGAAGACTTCATCGGCGTATCGCTCACGGGCGGCTCGCTCGGGCTTGCGCTCCTGTCGGATGTTCGCGGCGGGGGCAGCTTCGTGGGCCTGCATGCGGGCGCACAGAATGTTGCGCTCGAGGGCGTACCGGGGCTCACGCTTGGCGCGGGCGGGCTCGATCTTTCACTCAATCTCGGCCCGACCACCGGCGAGCTTGCCGGGCTGACCGCTGACTTTACCCAGGGCGATATTGACGGGGACGGCGTGAGCGGCTCCACCGCGCTACGGATGCGCGGCGAGATCGTTGATACGCTTGACGCGCGCCAGCGCACGCTCGCTGCAGCGGGCTCGGTTACGCTCCAGGTCCGCTCGCCGGATGCGGCCGCCGATTCAGCGCCGATCGTGTCGGCGCGGGCCGATCTGTCACTCGAGGTGGTGCCTGGAGGCGCGCTCCTGATTGGCGCGAGCGGGCTGGAAGCCACGGTGTCGCTCGCTGGCCAGACGGCGGGCATCATCGACGGCCGCCTCGGCGTGGTCGTGCCACTCGAGGCGCCGGCGCTCACCGCTTCACCTGGCGAATCGCCGGCGGGCGAGGGGGTGTCGGGCATCAACGATGCCAACACCGCCACCAAGTATCTGAACAAGACCGGGCCGACCTCGGGCTTCACCATGGCGCTGCCGCAGGCGAAGGCCATGGACTCGATGCTGCTCGTCTCGCGCACCAACGATGACATCTGGCAGTGGGATCCCAAGACCTGGGAGGTCTGGGGCTCGAACAACAGCGTTGATTGGGGCGATACCGACTGGGTGAAACTGGGCGAGGGCAATACGGGTCTCGGGAACGCGCG
>CAIPNM010000204.1 GCA_903866395.1 uncultured bacterium | reverse complement strand
GTTCACCCACGATCAGTTGGATGCCATTTTCATTTACAACAGCACATTCACAGCTACCAACCCAAACGCGAATACGACAGGAACGTCCGCCACATATCGCTACGCAACAATCAACGGATACAAAGTCGCCCTGCCCACGGTGGGCGACACAACGCTCACTACGGGCGCTCGAACCGGGACAGCGGTTGGGTCGATCACTCCGGCTAACGGCAGTAACGCGGACAATTTGCGTTACGACGACCTATTGGCGGTTTGGGATGCCTTCAATGGCGTTGGAACAGACAATACCGGAGCATGGAACGGCACACCCGGAACCTGGGGGAACGATGTATTGCTGGCGGCAGACTCTACGGGAACCAGTAGCCATGCTTCGGTGAGAAACCAAAGCAACGGTTTTGTTTATTTTTCTGAGGCGCCTGAAGGTTCCTTTTATTTTGTCGCCCTGCAAGTCGACCTCAATACCAATACCCCCACCATCAACAGCGCAGCCACTGTTAGCGTAAATGAGAACACCAGCGCCGGTACGGTTGTTTACACCATCACGGCCTACGATGCTGACATGCTCGGGTCTCAGCTGATTTACGCGATCGGGGGTACCGACGCAGGGCTCTTCAATATCGAGTCGAGTAGTGGGCGGATCACATTCAGAAACTCGCCAAACTACGAGGCGCCCGGCGATTTCGGTGGCGATAACGTCTACAACATCACCGTCACCGCAAGTGATGGCACTAATACCTCAACGGCTCAGGCGGTTGCCATCACCGTCACCAACGTGGCGCCAACAGCAGTTTTCAGTGCGGCGACCGATGACGTGGGGTTGGTGACGGGTAACCTTAAGGCGGTTACACCGTTCGATGTCTTCATATCCGATGTGGTCGCTACAACAATAGCGAAGCTGCAACAGCAAACGCTGACTACAGCGCAGCGCGATCTCGCAGTCGCTCAACTCACAATCGTTGCAGACAGCGTCAAACAGAACGAGCGTGATAACGGCACTGCAGGCGAAGTGTTCAGTTCGATTAGCGCAGCCCTCCCCGATTCAACGCGCAGTCAATGGAGCTTTGCCGACTTCAGCAGTCAGTTTGGCGCCAGCGCACAAAGCGCTTCAATCGACCTGCTTGGCAAGGTCGAACGGCATGTCGGGGTGACCACTTCGGATACGTTCAACTCTGCGCTTGCGAAACTGAGCGCTTCAATGAACCAGATGAAAATCGCCGATGTTGATGCGTTAATCAACTCTCTCTATCCGCTGGTCACCAATGACACGAGCTTATTGCTCAGCGGCACCAACATTGCGGGGTCAACGGTCAAGGTTTATAACGGCTCTGTCGAGCTGGGAGCGGCGACTGTAATTGGCACAGCCTGGAGTTATAGTGCCTCCGTGGCCAACGGTACGACCTACGCCTTCAATATCAAAGAGACGGATGCCGCTGGCGAAGTCGGCGCGGCTACCAGCAACTTCACAATTACCGGAGACACCACGGCCTCAACGGTAACCGCCAGCCGCGTAGCTTATCTGGCCTACCGTGACACTCTGGTGATTACCGGCACCAACTTCGACACCTTGCTCTCGGGCTCAGAGAATTCAAGCACCAACATCAAGGCACGTCTGGATTGGACCAAATTGGTCTGGGACACTGACGGGGACGGTACGACCACGCCAAACCAGACCTTTGCGCTCGCCGATATATCGACTGTGAAGGTCACCGACAGCACACACCTCAGCATCACGCTCGGCGCCAGCAAGGCAAGCACGCTGGAGGGATTGGGCAGCTTCAGTGCCGCTACTCCAATAGACAAGGTCAACATAGGGGTTGGCTTTGCCAAAGATCTGGCTGGCAACGTCTCCACTACCGATGCGCTCTCGCAAGCGGACGTGCGCTTTGCGCCTGGCGACGCCGTCATCGACCTGGGCAGCCACGGCCTTCTGATCAATCCGGTCCAGGTGGACAACGGCAAGTGGTACTACTACTGGGACCGCAGCGGCGACGGTACGAGCGCCAGCACGGGCTCACTCAATGGCGGACTGGATACGGTTACCCACAATGAGCTTGACGCCTTGTTCACCCAGGACATCAGCGGTAATGTCAGGCCAGCGCCTTCCGTTGATACGTCCGATGTCCACCGTTATGCCACGATCAACGGCGTTACCCTGGCACTGCCTAGCCTGGGTGACACCTACGCGGCAGCCTCCAAGCCAGGCACCTCAGTTGGAAATGCCACCGCTGCCAATGGCAGCACCGCTGACAACCCCACCTACAACGATCTGCTAGCCGTTTGGGACGCCTACAACGGCACCGGGACATCTGCCACCGTGCCTGGCGTTCCCCCCGGCTGGGGTGGCGGGAACTATTGGTCGGCATCGGATACGGGCACATCGACCGAGCACAGTTACCTTGATCTGCTGAGCGGCGCAGTGAACACAGCATCACAGACAACGCCTTATTACGTAGCGTTTCAGGTCTTGTGATGCCCTGCGCACCGAAGCCGATCCTGCGCGTCCCTTGACCCTGCTCGATGATTGCGAAACTTCTCAACCTTTGTTTTCTGAGCCTCGTCCTCGCGATGAGTTCGGGGCTCGTCTATGCAAAGGACCTCGTGTTCGAGCGCGCAATCGTCGAAGACGTTTCAAGTGAATTGAGCCTGGCCCAGATCAAGGACGCCAAGTTCACGGTCATTCAGAGCGACGTCATCGGCCAGGGCTTCCGGCGCTCAGCAGTGTGGTTACGCTTGAAGGTTGACGTGCCCGAGTCACGCCCCCAACTGACGCTGCGAATCCGCCCCAATGTGCTGGATAGCGTCACCCTATACCTGCCATCTGAGTCGGGTATCCAGCCCGTCCTTAGCCTCGATGAGCGAACGGCGCAGGCAGGTACCAGTTTCCACTTGCCGACTGGCCCGCAGACCCTCTATTTGAGGGTTCGGTCGGAGAGTTTTCTGATCATGCAGGTTCACGTCATACCGAGTGCGGAGGCAACGGCGAGTCATCTGGGTGACCGCTTAAACACCGGAGCAATATTGGCGATCTATGTCTTGTTAATGATCGGCGCTCTGAGCTACCTCTTTAGCAACCGCAGCGGCATTGCCGCCTTTTTGTTGCTGAATTTGCTGACCAGTCTGCTCTTGTATTTGGCGCGGCTGGATTATTCCAGTGAGTTGATCGCCTGGAACTGGATCAATGACAAGTCAACGTTAAGGTTGCTCACCATCGTCAACCTCCTTTGTGTGTGCCTGTTAACACAGGCCGTGCTGGTGGTTTTGGAGAAGCCGCGGTTGAGGCTCGCGGTGCTCTGTGTGGCGGGTGTGTTCACCACGCTAGCCGTATCGTTCTACTTCGCCCCCTTTGAAGCACTGCGTATCAACGGCTTCGTTGGTGCCTTTTTCACGCTGACCACCTGCGTGGCATTAACGGTCTGGCTGCTGCGCCAGGTTCCCAGTTGGCGCGAGCTGCAGGTCAGCCACGTGCTTTTCGGGTTGACCGTGATCGCATTCGATTTTGTTGTGGTGAATGCCACCCTGCAGGTTTTGGGCCTCCTCCCGGCAAGCGCGCTGCTGCTGGATTCCCTGACACTGCGCGGTCTCTTCCTGCCGCTGCTGATTTTTAATCTTGCTTGGCATGTAAGCAAAAGGCGGGACATCTATGCCGAAGCTCAGACAGTAGCGAGGGTGGCGGCCGAAGTTCAATACCGCGAAACGAAGAATCGACTGGATCAGCAATCTGAATTCGTCGGGATGCTGGTGCATGAGTTCAAGACACCCCTCTACACCATACAACTGGCGGCAACTTCACTCAGTAGCCGACGCAATGTGGCGAGCGAAGACTCCAAGCGCTTCGACAACATATTTCGCGCTGCTGATGACATGAACTTCATTATCGAGCGCTGCGCTCAGGTCGACCAGATTGAACAAGGTCAGTTGCCCTTCATCCCCACGCTGGTCAATCTGGATACCGTACTTCACGAAACCCGGCCCGTGCTGGGCAGCGAGCGACTGGTGTTTTCAGGCCCAAAGGGCCTCAAGTTGCAAGCTGATTATCAGTACCTGCGGATCATCCTGTTGAACCTGGTCACGAACGCTCTGAAATACTCACCGCCTGAAAGCCCGGTGCATGTAGATCTGGAACCATTGGCAATCAACGAGCGGTCGCTGATCGCCCTCAAAGTCACCAACGTTCTGGGTAAAGCCGGCGCACCGGACCCTGCAAGAGTGTTCACCCGTTACTACCGGGGCGAAGGGGCGAAGCATCAGGTCGGAACCGGGCTGGGGCTTTGGCTGTCGCAGACGCTGGCGCTCAAACTTGGCAGCAAGCTCGACTGCGTCGTTGACGGTCAAACAATTCAATTTGTCATGAAGCTGGAGCTGTCTTGAGCGAACAGGTTTACATCTCCGGGTCAGTGATTATCGTCGAAGATAATGAGTCGCTGCGTAGTGAGCTTGAACAGACGCTCAGCGAAAACGGCTTCGACGTACGAGGGGTCGACAGCGGGGAAGCCTTGAATGGCGCGCTGCTACAGCGACCGGCAAACGTGGTCGTGCTGGACCTCAATCTGGCAGGAGAGGATGGCATCAGCATCGCGCGGCGTATCCGAACGGCCTTTCCCGAAATCGGCATCCTGATGCTGACTGCCCGGGTGATGAGCGCGCAAAAAGAAGAGGGCTACCAGAACGGTGCCGATGTTTACATGACCAAGCCAGCCCGACCAGCCGAGCTGTGTGCAGCCATCCGCAACCTTCTGCGCCGGGTCGTGGCGGCGCCGCAGAAATCAGACTGGCTGCTCGACAGAACTGCGCTGACGCTTTCCTGGCGCGGTACCGACACTATCGAGCTGAGCCCCAACGAGGCTCGCGTCCTGACGATTCTGGCCCTGAGTAGTAACTATGCTGAGTCGACTGAATTGGAAGCAATATTTGACTCGAGCGGCGCCGAGGCAAACGACAACAGGCTCAAGGTAACAGTGCTGATCAGCCGTCTTCGCGCCAAGATCTCTCCCTACACCCCCGATCTCAATCCAATCCGGGCGGTCAGAAACCGGGGCTATCAGCTCCGCATCGCACTGAGATTGGCCACCCCATAGAAGTGCGCGCCACCGTGTACTGCGGGCGATGCGCGTCAAGCCCCACAGGGCTGGTTTGTTGGGCATACGTGACAGGCTAACGCTTCCAGATTAGCATCCGCTTTCCAAATCTTGAGGGAAGTCGGCATGGCAAGCTTCACTGTTAACGGCGTACCGGTGCAGTCCAAAGCGCCGGCAGAGACACCACTTTTGTGGGTGATCCGCGACGAGCTGAATCTCACCGGCACGAAGTACGGCTGCGGTATCGCCCAGTGCGGTGTCTGCACGGTGCATGTCGATGGTGTGCCGATTCGTTCCTGCAGCACACCGCTTTCCGTGGTCGAAGGTAAAAAAGTGACCACGATTGAAGGATTGCCCGGCGGGGGCAATCATCCGTTGCAAAAAGCCTGGGTAGCCGAACAGGTGCCGCAGTGTGGTTACTGTCAATCGGGGCAAATCATGCAGGCGGCGGCGCTACTCGCCACCAACAAAAACCCCTCGCGCGAACAAATCGTGCGTCACATGGACGGCAATATTTGCAGGTGCGGCACCTACAACCGCATTGTTCGCGCCATCGAGCGCGCAGCGAAGGAGGCCTGATCATGAAATCACGTGAAAAGCTGGAACTACTCGGCGTGAACATGAGCCGCCGCGAATTTCTGGGTGCAAGCACCGGGTTGTCGGTGGCGATCACGCTGGGCGTTGGGTTCAATTCAAACGACGCCACCGCCCAGGGCAAGCGCAGCTTCAACGCCTACGTGTCGATCGCCCCCGATGGCACCATCACCATCCAGGCCCCGGCGCCCGAGATGGGGCAAGGCATCATGACCAACCTGCCCCTCATCGTTGCCGAAGAACTCGATGCTGACTGGAGCCGAGTGGTGGTGGAACAGTCGCCTGTTGCTGCGGCCTACGCGCATCCGGTCTTCAAAGCGCAGTACGTGGTCGCCAGTGTTTCCACCTTCGGCTACTGGACGCCGCTCCGGATGGCTGGTGCACAAACGCGCCGCGTGTTGATGCAGGCCGCAGCCGATCGCTGGAACGTCCCGCTCAACAGCCTCACCACCGAACCCAGCATGGTGGTCCACAGCGCCTCTGGCCGAAAGATGAGTTACGGGGAGATTGCAAGCTTCGTGACGCCACCCGCCACCATGCCGGCGCTCGATGCCGCAAAGGACCTGAAGCAGCGCTCGCAATACCGGCTGCTGGGTAAGAACACGCCTCGGGTTGATGCCGCGCCGAAATCCACGGGCGCAGCCAAATATGGCATCGACGCTGTGGTGCCTGGCATGGTGTACGCCACGCTCGCGCGTGCACCAGCGCGCGATGGTTCGCCGGTTTCGTCAAACGCCGATGCAATCAGAAAGTTGCCGGGGATCACCCATGTCGTCACGCTCGAGCACGGCATTGCAGTGGTGGGCTCAAGCTTTCCGGCGGTGGTGCAGGCACGCCGTCAGTTGAAGGTGAGCTGGAGCGAAAACAGGCCCGGCAACGGCATTCACACCGACCTGGATCTGCAAGACTTCGCGCAGCATGCACGGGAGGATCTGCGCCCCGCGCAGGACTACCGCACCAAGGGAGACGCCGCGAAGGCCGTGTCGTCCTCAGCAAAAACGGTGACGCGTGAATACCTCTCCGATCATGCTTACCACGCGCAAATGGAGCCGATGAATTGTCTGGTGTCCGCGCGCGCCGATAGTGCTGAGGTGTGGGTGGGCACGCAAGCCCCCACGCGCACGCAGATCGATGTGGCTCGCGTGCTGGGTCTGGCAACGGACCGCGTCAAGGTGAATCAGATGTACCTGGGCGGTGGTTACGGTCGTCGCGCTACCGTCGAAAACGCAGTTGACGCAGCGCTGATCGCCAAAGCAGTGGGTAAGCCGGTAAAACTGCTGCTCACGCGTGAGGACGATCTCGCCGCGGGCACCTTCCGCCCCATGACTGCACAAAAGCTGGATGTGGGCCTGGACGCAAGCGGCAAGATCACCGGATGGAAGCACCGGGTGGTGGGCGAGCCGGTCAGCGATTTCGTGTATGAGCCCGGTCGGTTGAAAAACCAGGGCAACCGGGACGTGATTTTCATGAGTGGCGCAGAAGTTCCCTTCTATGCCATTGATCACTACCGCTCCGAGCATCTAATGGAAAAGGAACGTACGCGCACCGCTGCGTACCGGGGTATTGGCGCGGGTTACACCAAGTTCGCCATTGAATCGATGCTTGATGAAATTGCGGCCGAGACCAAGCAGGATCCGCTCGCTCTGCGTCTGTCGCTGGTCAATAACCCGCGGGCCCGGGCGGTGATTGAGCGGGTAGCGCAAATGTCCAATTGGGGAACCAAGCGTGAGACGGGGCGTGCGCTTGGGATCGCATTTACCGAGTACGGCCCGGCGCCGGCCATCGCCTCAATGATCGCAGCGGTTGCAGAAATTTCGCTGGATCGCAATTCGGGCCAGATTCGCGTGCACAACTACTGGACAGCGGCGGATGTGGGGCTGGCAATGAACCCCGACGGCATCAAGTCACAGATCGAAGGCGCGGTGGTGTGGGGGCTGAGTTGCTGCCTGAAAGAGCGCGTGAGCATGGTGGCCGGTGTTGTGCAGCAGTCGAATTTTCACGACTACCCTGTGCTCCGTATGTCGGAAACACCTGCGATCCACGTCGACATTCTTTCCACAACCCCAACACCCACTATGGTGGGTGAACTCGCAGTTCCTGGCACCGGGCCAGCCGTGGCGAATGCGTTTTTTGCCTTGACTGGCAAGCGCCTGCGTCACCTGCCGATGACGCCGCAAAGGGTGTTGGCAGCGCTCAAGGCATAGCGCCCGCCAGCGCTGTGTCCAGGCCGAACGGGGCCGCTTTGTTTGGTTCAAAGCGGCCCCGTTGTTTTTCCAAGCAGATTGATTCGGCGACCGGGCGCAACAAGGCGCCGTAGCCGTGATCATCAGAAGTGCAAAACCGTGCGGATCGACTTACCTTCGTGCATCAAATCAAAGGCGTCGTTCACCCCCGCCAGTGGCATCGTGTGGGTGACGAAGGGCGCGAGCTTGATTTTGCCCGCCATCGCATCCTGAACCATGGCAGGTAGTTGCGACCGTCCTTTCACCCCGCCAAAAGCGGTACCCAGCCAGCGCCGGCCGGTGACCAACTGAAACGGTCTGGTTGAAATTTCCTGGCCAGCTCCCGCAACACCAATAATCACCGACTGGCCCCACCCGCGATGCGCAGACTCGAGTGCAGCGCGCATGACGTTCACATTTCCAATGCATTCGAACGTGTGGTCGGCACCCCAGCCAGTCATCTCGACGATCACCTGCTGGATCGGCCGATCGTGGTCAGCGGGATTCACGAAGTCGGTCGCACCGAATGTTTTGGCGAGCTCAAACTTCGCAGGGTTAGTGTCGACCGCGATGATGCGACCCGCGCCAGCAAGCTGTGCCCCGTGAACCACTGCGAGGCCGATCCCACCCAGCCCAAACACGACAACGCTGTCACCTGGCTGCACCTTCGCGGTGTTCTTCACCGCGCCCAGCCCGGTAGTGACCCCGCAGCCGAGCAGACAGACCTGCTCGGGGTTGGCGCTGGGGTCAATCTTCGCGAGTGACACCTCCGCCACCACGGTGTATTCGCTAAAGGTGGAGCATCCCATGTAGTGGTAGAGCGGCTGACCGTTGTAAGAGAAGCGCGACGTTCCATCAGGCATCACGCCCTTCCCCTGGGTGGCACGAACCGCCACGCACAGGTTGGTCTTACCACTCTTGCAGAACAGGCACTGACCGCATTCGGCGGTGTAGAGCGGAATCACATGATCACCGGGTTTCACACTGGTGACGCCCTCACCGACCTCTACGACGATGCCGGCGCCCTCATGTCCGAGCACCACCGGGAACAACCCCTCGGGATCATCTCCGCTCAGCGTAAAAGCATCGGTGTGACACACGCCCGTGTGCGTGATACGGACAAGCACTTCGCCTTTACGCGGCGGGGCCACATCAATTTCGAGAATTTGAAGGGGCTGCCCAGCGGCAAGCGCAACAGCGGCGCGGGATTTCATGGATGCTTCTCCGGTATTGAATCGATTTATCTGGGAAACGGGCGCTAACGATCGGGCCGCGGGTGATTATTCGGGCCGCGGGTGATTGTATGAGCGCCTGACTCGCCCGGCCTAAACCCTAGCTTGATGTTGACGACCTGCGCTCGCCTCCCTCAACAGAGCCTGAGCCAGCACCGGGCTGAGCAATGTGCGCCCCAACCGCCACACTCTCCGTGCCGCCGGATAACGTCGGGGCAAGCTGAGACGAGTCAGTAAAGGTGTCCGAAACCGGCGCGGCCGCGCTGTCAGAAGCCGACTTGGACGCAGACTCCACCCTGGGTGAATCTGGGTTCAGCCAGCGCGCGAGTCGTGCCCACAGACTGGAGCCTGCCGCAGTCACCTCAAACAAACCGGGCAGCGATGACCGAGGCTCATCGCTTGGCGCATCTCCCTGGCCTGAGCCGGCAGGCGCCTGGGGCGAACTGCCTGAACGACCGTCGGCGTCACGGCTGCCTGCCCCCTGCGCGCCTTCGACCGATCCTGCAGGTCCCAAAGGCAAGGTGGCACCAGGCACCGGCGTAGCGCCAGCCGGCGCGCCGGTTGCTCCAGAGTCTGAAGGCGGCGGAACCGCCGTTCCAGACGGAAGCGCTGACGACGGTGCGCTTTGAGTGCTTCCCGGTGATGCGGCGGGCGCAGCAGCAGGCGTCGGCGCGGAAACGGCTGGCACAGCAGGGGACACCGGCGCCGAGATAGCTGGTGGGGTCGCTGATGAGCCGTCGCCCTCACGCATCCTCAACGAGGAGTCCGTTCGCATGGCCGGTGTGCGATTCATCAATTCACTGAGCGTGCCTGAACCCGAGACCACAGGCCTGCTCGAGGTCTCGACGGCCTTAAGCGCTGCATCCAGCATCAGCGAGGTGCTGCGGCCCAGAGTTGTGACCGAGCCGATGGAATTCATCGACGACGCGACTGCGGAGATTGTCGCAAGCCCCTGCCCCTCCAGAAGAGGAGCCGATCCGGAACCGCTGACCGCCGCCGAAGCCACAGCCGAAGTTGCGCTCTCGCCAGCCCCGACTGGCCGACCCGCAACCACCAGATCGCTTCCCCGCGAACCGGAGACAGCCGACGGTCCCGCTGCATTCGCGCTAACCGCACCAAGCTGCCCAGGTGCCGACGACAAGGACGGAGGCGGTGATGACAACGCGCTCGCCGTACCCAGGCCGCCCACCGCGCTCGATAACGCGCCAG
>CAIPNM010000203.1 GCA_903866395.1 uncultured bacterium | reverse complement strand
TTGCCGGGTGCCTCGCCCTGCGGGCGCACCAATGTCCGGATTCGCGGTTGGCTGGGCCGCGCCGACCAGACCACCAAGGTGCGGGGCATGTTTGTGCATCCCGCCCAGATCGCCGAAGTCGTACGCAGGCACCCGGAGATCGCTCGCGCACGGTTGGTGGTGGAAGGCGAAATGGCCAACGACCGCATGACGCTGCGTTGCGAGCTGAAGGCTGGCGCGGATGCCCCGTCGCTCGCCGAAGCGATCGCGGCCTCCCTGCGCGAAATCACAAAGTTGCGGGGGGAGGTCCAGGCGGTCTCGCCAGGGTCCTTGCCCAATGACGGCAAGGTGATCGAGGACGCTCGCAAGTACGACTGAGGGGCGGCGTACGCGCTCGTCAACCCGCTCCTCGCGGTACCATTGCCGCGCGTTGAGTGCCGGCGAGGTCCGGCCACGGAGAGTGCTGATGGAAATTTTCGACTACGACAATATCCTGCTCCTGCCCCGCCGCTGCGTGGTGGAGAGCCGCCGCGAGTGCGATCCCTCGATCGAGCTGGGAGGGCGTCATTTCCGCATCCCCGTCGTTCCGGCCAACATGAAGACGGTGGTCAACGACGATATCTGTGAGCGACTGGCGCGCGAGGGCTATTTCTATATCCAGCATCGCTTTGATATTGACAGCATCGCGTTTGCCCGCGCCATGCGCGAAAAGGGGCTGTTCGTATCGCTGTCGGTGGGCGTGAAAGAGGCCGATCGCGAGGTCGTGCGCGAACTCGCCCGCGCGGGTCTGGGCGCCGATTACCTCACCATCGATATCGCCCACGGGCATGCCGAGACGGTCAGACAGATGATCGCCCACATCCGCGAGCATCTGCCCAAAGCCTTCGTGATCGCCGGCAACGTAGGCACGCCCGAGGGCGTGATCGATCTCGAGAACTGGGGAGCAGACGCCACCAAGGTCGGCGTCGGGCCCGGCAAGGTGTGCATCACCCGCATGAAGACAGGCTTCGGAACTGGCGGCTGGCAGCTCTCGGCGCTCAAGTGGTGCGCGCGGGTCGCCACCAAGCCCATCATCGCCGACGGTGGCATCCGCGAGCATGGCGACATTGCGAAGTCGGTGCGTTTTGGCGCCACCATGGTCATGATCGGGTCGATGTTCGCCGGTCATGAAGAGTCGCCCGGAACCACGGTCGAGGTCGACGGCAAGCTCTACAAGGAATACTACGGTTCCGCCTCGGAGTTCAACAAAGGGCATCGGAGCTTTGTTGAAGGCAAGCGCATTCTTGAGCCCATCAAAGGCAAGCTCGCTGACACGCTACGCGAGATGGAAGAAGACCTGCAGAGCTCGATCTCATACGCCGGCGGACGCAGGCTCGGCGATCTGCGGCGCGTGAACTACGTGATCCTCGGGCACGACAACGACACGTCATACCTGATGTGAGTCGGGCGGGCGCTCACGGTCGCCCGCACCGATCTCGCGCTGCATGATGACGGTATCGAGCCAGCGGTCGAATTTCCAGCCGCTTGCGCGCAAGATCCCGGCAAATCGAAAACCGCAGGCGGCATGCAGTCCGATCGAGCCCGTGTTCGCGCTGTCGCCAATCACGGCAATCATCTGGCGCACGCCCCGTGCACGGGCCTCATCGATCAGATCCGCAAGGAGCGCGCGGCCAATGCCACCGCGCGCCAGACCCGTGCGCACATAGACCGAATTCTCCACGCTGAACCGGTAGGCGGGCCGCATCCGGAAAAAATTGAAGTAGGCAAAACCCACGACCTCGCCACCTGCTTCGGCCACCCGGTGTGCAAAGCCATTGGCGAGCACATCATCGCGACGGCGCCTGATCTCGGCAAGCGTAGGCGGCTCAATCTCAAACGAGCCCGTGCCATGCCGCACATGGTGCGCATAAATACGCTCGATCGCCTCAAGATCGGCGGGCGTGCTGTCCCGCAGGCGCAGCGCCTGCGCGAATCGTTCAGACATTAAACAGCCTCCCGTTCAGACGTCTCAGCGCCCCTTGCGAAGTGAGCTCCCCAACCGCCCAGTCAAAGGCTGCCTCCACCGGCAGGTCAAGGAGCGCGGCCGCGCTGCGAAGTACCGACGCACCCGCCACCCGCTCTGCGAGCACCGTCTCTTCGATCTCCTCCACATCAAGCATCAGATATTTGATCATCACCTTCAGGGCGTAGCGTGCGTTTCGCACCGGGTCGTCGCGAAGCGACGCGAGCCTTCTACGTGCGGTTTCGATCACCGCAAGCGGCTCGGCAAACGCCGGGCCATGACCAGGCAGCACGGTATCCACATCAAGGCCTGCGATGAGCTCGAGCATCTCGGCCTGCTCGGTAAAGCCCGACTCGCCGACCAGCTCGGGAAAAATCACGCCAAACCCGTTTTTCCAGAGCACATCGGCCGAGACCAGCAGGCGATGGCGCGCACAATGAAACACCAGGCTCTTCGGATCGTGGCCCGGTGCCGCGTAAATCTCCCAGGGCACCCCGCCGATCGGAAGCGACTCGCCTGGCACCAGCACGCCGCTTGCCTCAAAGCGGGCGCAGCGCTGGGCGGTGCCGTCATAGCTGAGCGCAGCAGTGTCCCAGCGCCGAACATCGTCAACACTGCCAGCCGGCACCAGAACCTCGCAGCCAAAGCGTGCGGCGAGCGCTGCATTGCCGCCGCAGTGATCGGAGTGCAGATGCGTGTTGAGGACGCGGGTTAGACGCTTCGCGCCAAGCTGGCCCAGCGCATGCTCGACCAGGGACACCACCAGCGCGGAATGCTTCACATAGCCGCTATCGATCAGCGTTGCGCCGCCATCGGGCTCGGCGATGAGGACCATGTTGGACGAGAGCCAGTCGCGCTCGATGAAGCGAACGCCGACAGGTAACCGGACCGCTGGCTCAGCCCGACTCATGAGAACGCACCAGTTCGCGCGCCCGACCCGCGCCCACGCGTGAGGCGAGAGCGGTTTCGAGGTCGACATCGAAGTGCTGGGCGAGCTGCGCCCAGACGGCCATGCGCTCGCGATCATCGAGCATGATCCAGGCTTCGATTTGCTCGATGGAACGCGAGCAGCCCAGGCAGCGGCGCGACTCGGGATCGAGCTGACAGACCGAAATGCAGGGCGACGGAACCGTGGCAGCATTCATAACTGGGCCCCTAGGAGATGTCGAATGGCAATCATGCGCGCGCCTCGGCCACGGCCTCGCGTGCTGCAAGCGCCGCGCCCACGCGTGAGGCGTAGCGACGGCCCACCTGCTCGGAGATCCACTGGCCGGTTTGCACCATCGCATCAAGGTTCAGACCCGTGTCGATGCCCAGGCCCTTGAAGAGCCACAGCAAGTCTTCGGTGGCGACATTGCCGGTTGCACCCTTCGCATACGGACAGCCTCCCAGCCCCGCAATGGCGCTGTCAAACCGGTGCACCCCCACCTCCAGGCAGCCATAGATATTGGCAACCGCCTGACCGTAGGTATCGTGGAAGTGCCCCGAGAGCTGGCCGAGCGGCACTTTGCCCCCCGCCGCTTCAAACACGCGCTTCACATGACCCACGGTCGCCACACCGATGGTGTCGGCAATGCCGATCTCATCACAGCCCAGATCGCGGGTGCGCTGGACCAGGTCGATCACGGATTCGAGGGGCACATCGCCCTGATAGGGGCAGCCAAAGGCCACCGAGATCACTGCACGGAGCCGCAGACCGTGAGCCTTGGCTGCCTGGGCCACAGGGCGAAATCGCTCGATGCTCTCGGCCACCGAGCAATTGGTGTTTCGCATTGAAAACGCCTCGCTTGCTGCGCCAAAAATCACCACCTCATCGACTCGGCTCGCAAGCGCCGCCTCGAAGCCTTTCAGGTTGGGCGTGAGCGCAGACAACGTGAGCCCGGCACGCCGGGGCAGGCGGGCAAGCACATCGGCGGCATCGGCCATCTGCGGCACCCATTTCGGTGATACGAAGGAGGTGACCTCGAGCTGCGATACGCCGGCAGCGAGCAACCGCTCGCAGAGCTCGACCTTCACATCGGTTGCAAGCGGTACTTTCTCGTTCTGAAGACCGTCGCGCGGGCCGACCTCGGTGATGAAGACTCGGGCGGGCAGGGTGTTGGGCATGAGGAGGACTTTCCTGAAGAGCCAATTCAATAGGCGCGGCTGCGATCAACCAGACCACTGGGCACCTCGCCGAGGCCAAGCTGCGTGATGCGGCGCGCCACCTGGCGGGCGGACTCGCTCACAACGGTGATCGCCGCCACATGCGGTGTGATGCGTACCCGCGGGTGGGTCCAGAAGCGGTGCTCGCGCGGCAGCGGCTCAGTGCGAAATACATCGAGCGCGGCGCCAGCGAGCGCGCCCGAATCGAGGGCAGCCAGCAGCGCCTCTTCCACCACCAGGTCGCCACGCGCGACGTTGATCAGGAAGGCCCCGCGCGGCAGCTGTGCCAAGCGCGTGGCGTCAAACAGATTGCGGGTGGCCGGTGTGAGCGGCGCTGCCACCACCAGCACCTGGGCGCCTTGCAGGAACGGCTCAAGCCCGTGCGAGTCATCAAAGCATTCAATCCCGACCAGTGCGCGCGGCGAGCGCGAGTAGCCGCGCACCGGAAAGCCGAGCGCAGCCAGCGCACGCGCAATCGCCTCGCCCATCTTGCCCATCCCGAACACGCCCACCGCACAGCGCGCCGGGCTCACATAGGGCCACTCCTGCCAGACACCCTCGCGTTGCTGCGCTTCATAGCGGTCGTAGCGATAGTGAAAGCGGAGCGCCTCATGCGCGCAATAGGCCGCCATCTGCTCGGCCATGCCGCCATCTTCGATGCGATAGATCGGGAGCGCAGCCGGCAGCGTCGGGTCGGTGAGCAGCCAGTCAACGCCTGCGCCGGCAGCAAAGACTGCGGCGAGCCCGGGCTGACGCGCGAAAAAACCGGGTTGCGGCCGCCACAGCACCGCATAGTCGGCGGCGGGCGCATCAGCCGAATCGGTCACGATCCGGGCGTGCGGCAACGCCTCGCTTAGCGCCTGGGTCCACTCTTGCGTAGCATCGGCGCTGCGCAGACCCAGCACGATGGTGGGCGATGCATTCGCCCGAGGGGAGACGCCTCGCCCTCGCTCGGCGCCAGAAGATAAACCGGTCATGCTGCCCCCGCTGCAATAGGCTCGATCGCAAGAAGCGCCGCGCCCTCCTGCACCTGTGAACCCGTCGAATGAAGAATGGCGGTGACGCGACCCGCCTCGGGCGCGGTGATGACATGCTCCATCTTCATCGCCTCGAGCACCGCGAGCGGCTGGCCGCGCTCAACCATCGCACCCACTTCCACCATCAGTGCCACCACCTTGCCAGGCATCGGTGCGGCAAGGCTGCCCGCATCCGTGGCCACCTCATCAGGATTGCCGCCCGGCGGCAGCACCGCTACGCGAAGCGCACGGCCCCGCTCCGATAGCAGGATGGATGAGCCGTCAATTAGCGCACCGCAGCGAACCGCTTCGGCGCCAACGAGCGCGCTCACAGCGCCCTCTGCCTCATCGAGCCGCGGGTCGGCGATGCAGACCACCTGATCGCCGGCGAATGCGGTAAAGCCCGCGCCCGAGCGAGCAGGTTCGATCCGCAGTTCGCATTGCTCGGTGTCGGTCGCAAGCCGCAGCCGGCGGGCGCCCTGCCCGTGGACCCGCCAGCTATCGGCGGCCCGCCACGGGTCGGTCCATGCGGTCTCGGGCGCCCCGGCGGTAGCAGCCCCGCCCAAAACCCGTTGCGGCAGGGTGCGGCGGGCACCCTCTGCCGACTCCTTCGCAAGCCACGCAGCCGCGGCCACCCCCCAATCGCGCATGGTCATCGGAGCAGGCGAAGGCAGGACCGTCGAGCGCTCGCGCTCGATCAAGCCGGTATCGAGATCGGCCGAGGCGAATGCCGGCGACTGCATCAGGCGATACAGGAAGGCCGCATTGGTGGACACCCCCGCGATTCGAACCTGCGAAAGCGCCTGCGCCATTCGCGCGCGCGCCTGATCGCGGTCTGCTCCCCAGGTAATGAGCTTGGCAATCATCGGGTCATAGTGGGGCGTGATCACATCACCCACGCGAACCCCGCTATCGATCCGAAGCGCAGCAGGCTCGCCATGCGCACCCGCCCCCACTGAGAAGCCTGTCGCAGACGGCAGATGCAGCGCGCGCAGCGCCCCGGTGGAGGGCAGAAAACCGCGCTCGGGATTCTCGGCATAGAGCCGGACCTCGATCGAATGCCCACGCCGCTCAAGCGCTGCCTGCGCAAGCGGCAACGCTTCGCCAGCCGCCACACGCAACTGCCACTCGACCAGATCGAGGCCGGTGATCATTTCCGTAACCGGGTGCTCGACCTGGAGCCGCGTGTTCATCTCCATGAAATAGAAGCGCCCGTCCTGCTCGGCGATGAATTCGACGGTGCCCGCACCCTCGTAGCCTACGGCGCGAGCCGCCGCCACCGCCGCCGCACCCATTTCCTCGCGCCGCGCCTCCGACAGGCCCGGCGCAGGCGCCTCTTCCACCACCTTCTGATGGCGGCGCTGCACCGAACAGTCCCGCTCAAACAGGTGGAGAGCATTACCGTGCCGGTCGGCAAACACCTGCACCTCGATATGGCGCGGCCGCCTGAGGTAGCGCTCGACCAGCACCTGATCGGACCCGAAGGCTGACAACGCTTCACGCCGGCACGAGGCGAGCGCAGCCTCGAAATCGGCGCTCTGCTCGACGATCCGCATGCCCTTGCCACCGCCGCCTGCGCTCGCCTTGATGATGACCGGATAGCCGATCGCATCGGCCTGTCCGCGCAGATAATCGGCCTCCTGGCGCTCGCCGTGATAGCCCGGTACGAGCGGCACGCCCGCCCGCGCCATCAGGGTCTTGGCGGCCGATTTACTCCCCATCGCCGCAATAGCCTCGGGCGGCGGGCCGATGAAAATGAGCCCCGCCTCGCGCACCGCGCGGGCGAAGGCATCATTTTCGGAAAGAAACCCATAGCCGGGGTGAATCGCCTGCGCCCCCGCGCTGCGCGCGGCCGCGATGATCGCCTCGCCTTTCAGATAGGACTCACGCGCAGCCGCCGGCCCCAGACGCAGCGCCTGATCGCACGCGGCCACATGCGCCGCCCGCGCATCGGCATCGGAATAGACCGCCACGGTTTCAATGCCCAGGCGCGCTGCGGTGGCTGCCACCCGGCAGGCGATTTCACCTCGGTTGGCGATGAGAATGCGTTTGAACACAGCGGGCCGCCTCACATCCGGAAAACGCCGAACCGGGTCGGCGGAATCGGCGCATTAAGCGCCGCAGACAGACCCAGCGCCAGCACCCGACGGGTGTCAACCGGATCGATGATGCCGTCGTCCCAGAGCCGTGCGCTCGCGTAATAGGGATGGCCCTGACGCTCGTACTGCTCGCGGATCGGTGCACGAAAGGCTTCCTCATCGTCGGCGCTCCATTGCCCGCCGCGCGACTCGATGCCATCACGCCGAACGGTGGCGAGCACCGCGGCCGCCTGCTCGCCGCCCATCACGCTGATGCGGGCATTGGGCCACATCCAGACAAACCGCGGCGAATACGCGCGCCCGCACATGCCATAGTTGCCCGCGCCAAAGGAGCCGCCAATAATTACGGTGAACTTGGGCACCTGCGCGCAGGCCACCGCGGTGACGAGCTTCGCGCCGGCCCGCGCAATGCCCTCATTCTCATATTTGCGGCCCACCATGAAGCCCGTGATGTTCTGCAAGAACACGAGCGGCACGCGGCGCTGCGCGCAAAGTTCGATGAAATGCGCGCCTTTGGCCGCCGACTCCGAAAACAGGATGCCGTTATTGGCCAGAATTCCTACCGGCATGCCCTCAATCCAGGCAAAGCCGGTGACCAGCGTGCTGCCATAACGGGGCTTGAATTCGTCGAATTCCGAGCCATCGACCACCCGAGCAATGATCTCGCGCACATCGAAAGATTTTCGGGCGTCGGTGGGAATGACCCCCAGCAATTCCTCGGCCGGGTAAGCGGGGGGTCGCGGCGCGCGACAGGCAAGCTCGATCCGCTTATTGCGGTTGAGCGTGGCCACAATCGAACGGGCGATGACAAGCGCATGCTCGTCGTTGGCCGCCAGATGATCGGCCACGCCCGAGAGCCGCGTATGCACATCGCCCCCACCCAGATCTTCGGCACTCACCTCCTCACCGGTGGCGGCCTTCACCAGCGGCGGGCCGCCCAGAAAGATCGTGCCCTGATTGCGTACGATCACCGCCTCGTCGCTCATCGCGGGCACATAGGCGCCGCCCGCCGTGCAGGAGCCCATCACCACCGCGATCTGCGCAATGCCCTCAGCCGACATCGTCGCCTGGTTGTAGAAGATGCGGCCGAAGTGCTCGCGATCGGGAAACACTTCGTCCTGATTAGGCAGGTTGGCGCCGCCCGAATCGACCAGGTAAATGCAGGGCAGACGA
>CAIPNM010000202.1 GCA_903866395.1 uncultured bacterium | reverse complement strand
GCGCTTTCGGCGCAGGACTATCCCTCGCGCCCGGTTCGGATCGTGGCCACCTTCACCGTGGGCGGCGCGGCTGACGCGACGGCGCGCCTGTTTGCCGAGAGACTGTCAGTCCTTTGGAAGCAGCCAGTATTTGTGGAAAACCGCGTGGGCGGCGGCGGCGCTGTAGGTGCCGAGGCCGTGTTCCGCGCGCAGCCTGACGGCCACACCCTATTGGTGGCGACCAACACGCATGTCATCAACCATGTGCTGCTAAAGAATCTGCCCTACGACTACACCCGTGATTTCACGCCCATCGGGTTGGTGACATCGACCGCCACCATGCTGGCCGTGACCCCTGCGGTCAAGCCCTCCAACCTCAAGGACTTGACCGACATGCTCAAGTCCGCACCAGGCAAGTACCAGTACTCTGCCTGCAACATGGCCAGTCCGCAGCACTTCGCCATGGAAATGTACAAGCACGCACTGTCCATCCAGGCCCAGAATATTCCGTACAGAGGGTGCGCACCGGCCGTGACGGATGCGCTGGGGGGGCAGATCAACATCGTGATGGCCAACGTCACATCCATGAGCGCTTTCGTCAAACAAGGCTCGCTCAAGCCCATCGCTGTGATGTCATCCAAGCGCAGCCCCACCCTGCCCGACGTGCCCACGGCGGCGGAGTCGGGCATCGCCGAACTGCGCGGCTTCGCCCTGGACAACTACTACGGGTTTATGACGCCTCCAGGCACGCCCGCTGCCATCCAGCGAAAGCTGGAGGCCGATGTGCTGGCTGTGGCGGGCACCTTCGGCAACCCCGACATGAAAACCCGCATGGAAACCAGCGGCCTGGAACCCTTCGTGATGAGTTCAAACGAGATGATCAAGCTGATCCGAAGCGACGCCGAACGCCTCGGCGCCATCGCCAAGGCAGCCAACATCCAACCTGAGTAAGCGCCGTGCGCGCGCGGGTCGGGCGCCCCCCCTGGACCGACCCCGCCAATACGACCATTCGGTCAATCAGTCAGCCTTCTATCCATCCACTTTCAGCCTCACATCAGCGAGGGCACGATGAACACTCTTTTCCAATCGCTACTCAGGGAGTTTTCCAGTGCCAAAGGCATGCAAGCCGACGAGGCTGCCTATGGACTCGAGTTCTCTTGCGACGGGCATCAGGTCACGGTGATCGGACACCCTCGGCATGAGGACGAGTTGATGGTGAGCATCTCAGTGGCCAGCCTTGAAGGCGAGTTGGACCCGCGGGTAGCTACCCTCCTGATGCAGATCAATGAAGTTGCCCGATTCGAGCATGACTGGAGCATCTTCATGGATGCTGAGCAGCAGGTCAGCATGGGGATGTGCGCCGCGTTACCGTCGATGACCGTGGCCGACCTCGAGGCGTTGATGCTTGATGGCGTGGAACGCGCATCGGGACTGCTCAACATGCTATCTGGCATGCAGACCTCGAATCCCAAAGCGTCCCCGGCCCTCGAGGTGCCTCGCGACATCATGCAACTTCGCGGCTAAACCACTTACTCTCCGGGAACCAGACCATGCCCATTGAATTGACAGGTTACCGCGGAGCGGCGATCAACCTGCAGACCCAGCGGAGCGGCTTGCAGGATCTCAGGCAGGCCGAACAAGACGAGGCCCACAAGATCCTGATACGCCTGGGTGATGGCTTGCGCGGCCGCTCGGGCGTCGTGCGCCTGTTGCATACCTCCAGCGCCAACAAGGACATGAAGTTCAAGGATGCCGGCGGCTTCAAGGGAATGTTCCTGAAGGGCGACAAGTTGCGGCAATCGGGAGACGTCGTAGGCGACCTGCTGCACCGGGCAGGGTTGCCCACGGCCAAGGTCGAGGAATTCAAGCAATACGTAGCGGCACGCGGCAACTCCGGCGTCAAAACCCAGAAGGTGCTGCAGTACATCGACGCGCTGCGTGCGGAATCCGGGAAGACGCCTGAAGAGGCTATGAGCAAGTTCGGCGTGGACCTGGGGCGCCAGGGGCGCAGGCTAGGGCGCGGGGCTGCTGGTGAGGTGCATCTCGTCACCTACCGGGGCGAGCAGTTCGTCTTCAAGCACCCCCCTGCCGACAAAACGATGCTCGGCTATCTGATCTTGGCCGATCAGCAGGGGAACCCCCAGTTACCGTGGGAGGAGTCCCGCAAGTCCTACGCGGAGATCGAGCAGGGCTCGGCCCAGGGCGGCAAACACAAGGCTGCGCCGCTGCTGAATGCGCCAATCAAGAAACAGCGTGGCAGCTACGATAGATCTCCTACGGCCTCCGTCGATTCGGATCTAGCCTCCGAGGAGGATCTAAAGGCTTTCCTTGCTCAAGACAACAAAGGGTCCGCACACTTGGACTTGGCCGAGGAGCCATCGCAAGCGCCACCGCCCACCGGCAAGCTGTCTCGACTCGGCATGGCCGTGGCGCCGCGCGTCAAGGGACTTCCCCAGGTCATCACACCCACCGTGTTCCTGGTCAAGGAGACCACCCTGGAGGGCGAGGTTGTCTACCATGCCGTTGCAGGTCAACAGCAGATCAAGCAATGGGCAAAGACGCAGAAGCTCAAGTCCACATTCGCGGTCACCGGCGTGCTCATGCCCAAGGCCTCGGGCAAGCAGCCCGTCGACGGTCGGCGATCCAATGTAGCTCTTTCCGACCTCAAGCCCATGGCGCAGTCGGCGCTTTCATTGCTTAAGGGTCTGGCCGGGCATGGCTTCATCCATGGCGACATCAAGTCAGAGAACTTGTTCTGGGACTCCTCCTCCAAGACCTTGAGTGTGATCGACACCGATGGACTCCAAAAGGTATCCGAGGACGATGGCAGTACGGTGGCGAAAAAACTTCATTCCTATACAAAGGACTTTCTGAACCCGGTGGCGTATCGCAGCGGGGCCAGGCTCGGGATAGGACGTGACCTGTTTGCCATCGGGGCCACGCTGCTGGAAGTCTCGCTGACGGCTCGCGGCGCGCATGCGAAAGCCGACGAGCTCATTCAGGGTCTGACGCACGGCAAGGCGAATGCGCCTGAACTGAGCCTGAGAAATGGCGAATATCGCAAGGGTCTAACCGCCCTCGCGAAGGAAAATTTCCCCGCTGGCAGCATCGAGGACTTTGCCAGGCAATGCATCATCAAGTCCATCGAGGTCGAGGAAAGCCGCCTGGAAAATCAGAACTTCACGTTCGAGCGCTACGCGGACCAGCAAGACCACCCGCTGACCCAGCTGCAGGAGGCGCTAAACCAGGTTCAGTGACGTCGACGCAGGCGGTTCGCGTCAGACCGAGCGTTCCGTCAGCGGTCCTGAGCGCCCGCCCGAATGTCAGACGGACAGGCGCTCCGTACTTTTTTCTACTGCACGGGCGAGCGGAGTCGCAGTCAGTTCGCTGCGATCTCCCTTGAAGTGCGGGGCTCGGTCCCTTCGCGTTTACTACAGCAACGCTCGGTGCCGCGCCAGTGCGTTCAAGGGATGCAGCGGGACGTCGGCCGTCCACCGCTCAAAGTGCCCGGCCCGATCCTCGCGGGCCAGCTGCTCTTCATGCTGTATTGACTGGATGATGCACTCCGCCGCGAGGTGTTCCACGCTGTCAGACGGCAGGTTTTTCCCCTGCAGAAACTGAACCAGCTTGCCGGTGGTGTTCCATTGGACATCTCCGAGTTGATCGAGGACCGCCTCGCGTTGCGGACCTTCCGGCGTCGACAGCAGCAACAGCGTGCTACCAAACGCATAGAGATCGCGCCCCAGCCCCGTCGGAAAGGTCTCGACGTGACTGAATAGTCCTCCGGGCGCGGGCACCGGCGCCCACGCACGGGGGTGCAGCAATAGCGGAGTTGCCGCACCGAGCTGGTCAGGGTCGACCCAGTTGTTGTGCTTAGAGATCTTCTGCAGCGTATCGGTATCGATGGCCTGCAGAATGCCACTGTCCTTGTCCAGCACCAGGTTGGATCCCTTGATATCGCCGTGGATGTAACCGTGGGCGGCCATCGACTTTAACAAGTTCAAGCCTGAGCGGGCGACATTCTTCAGGTCCGCGGGCGTCAGTTGGACCTGCTCCCGACCGCCCGGATGGTCTTCTTCCAGCGCAACGCCCTGCGCCCGCGGGCTCAGGGTGGCCACCACCGCCAGCGTCGCGTCGCGATCGAATCCTCCGGGCTGCTTGGCCCTCAGCTTCAACTGGGCCGCACTGAGCTGGAAAGAGCGCTCCACGCCGTCCTTCATCTCGCTGATCAGGAAATGCTCCGGGGTGATCAATTGCGGGATGGCTTTCACGCGCGTGGTGTTGCCAATCCCCGAGCGCGACAAGCCCTCCTTGGTTAGGCCTAACGCAGGCTGAATGCCCGCCGGCCGTTCGCGCTTCAAGGGCGGGGGCACGGGGAAGCCGTCAGCGCCCGCCTCAGCATCGGCCGCCTCCTGATCAGGGACTTGCCCTGGAGGGCGGCCGCGCAGCGAATCGACGGACTGCCAGTCCGACGGTTCTGGCGACAGCGGATTGAAGATAAGCCGCTGCGGCTGCTTCTCGAGGCCCGAGGGCTGCCCGCTGCGTTCACTGGACAGATCCATGCTGCGTACCATTCTGTCTTCCATGTCGGGTGAACTGCCGCGCCCGAAGACGCCTGGTATGCCTACAGCCCGACTCGACGACTCTTCATTGTCGTCGCTGCTCTGGTCGTCGCTCTCGTCATCGCTGTCGGAGAAGTTGCGGACGTTGCGGAGGTCGCTCAGGTCGTACAGGCTCATGCGCAATTCGTCGGATGCGCTGACCGCATCCTCATCGTCAAGGGATGGGGACACCGCTTGCGACAGGTCCGTTGGTACCGCCTCCGCCCCAGCTCTCGGGCCACCATGGCCCAGACTCGGCGCAGGTTCCTCTTCGGCGGATTTGCGCTCATTGGCAGCCACCGGGATCAATTCGACGGACGCGCCATCTCTCAAGGATGAAACCTCGGCCTGACTAAGGATCCCCAGCGGCCGATCGCTGTCGGCTGCCACCGGCGCACCAAGGGGCTGGCGAGCCGCTGCAACGGGCACGTCCTGCGCAGGCGCCCCTGGCTTTTCGAAGGCCAGCGCGGGTCGGCGATTGGCATGAAAGATCTTGAGAAATGTCTGGCCGTCGCCCCGCTGTATCAGGTATCCCGCGCCAAACGCTCCGCTGCCGACCACAGCCCCGCGCACGGTCTCATCAGCAACCAGCGCTTTCATGTCCACGGTCATGCTCGCATACCGCACCACCTCGCGCACCTGTACCCCACGCCCCCCGGCGGCTCGGCGAGCGGCGTAGGCTATGAACTCGTCGAGCTGCTTGCCCGGCAGGCCCGCCTCGCGCAGCAGATCGGTGACCACCTGGGCGGTGGTATTCAGTCGGTCCCGATTGAGCATCAAGGCCTTGAATCCACCTGCGCTCTTGAACTTCAGCGCCTTGATATCGCTGGTGGTGTGAAGCAGCCGCAACGTGCCGTCCTGCTTCGACAACCCACCCAACCTGGCCAGCACCTGACCGGCGTTGCTCTGCTCGTTACGACGAAGACTGTCCAGCGCGTTTCGTCCAGGGCTCGTATAGCCCATTACATCAAGATTCAAAGGCATGAGGAAACTCCCGGCAGCTTGAGGGTCACACGCGTAGTGCCGCGGAAACCACCATGGCAGGTACGCTTGGCGACGCCGCAACCTGCGGATCGGCCACGGACTGCGACAGCGCGCGCTGCAGATGCTCGGCACGGCCAATAGCATCGCCCAGCAGGTCTTCGAGCATCGCCGCAGTGCTCGCCTGGATGGGTACAGTGCGAGACAAAAACACTTCGCCGTCGATATCCACCGTAATGATCCACTCGTGCTCGAAGCGGGCCAACTCATTGAGCTGATGCATCACGCGGTACAGGCGGGGATCGGTGTCTTCGCCCAGGGTCATGACGGCGACCTGCACCAGCAACTGCTGCGGCTGAACAGGATGCACGAGCATGTTGGCGACGAACGGTCCCGCTTCGAACTCCAGGCCCGCTGATCCCGACTCGAATGGCAGGCCAAACCGGTCGGCGGTTTCTTTAAGCAGCGAGTCCAGGAGCGTGGGGGTCTGGGTCACGATTGTTTCACTCCATTGAGCTAAGGCGACGTTTGAGGTGCTGCGGTCAGCCGGTCCCGCGCAGCCGCAATCGGCTGTTTGGTCATGACGACGACCCCGGCAAAGGGATTGGCCTGCTTCACCAGCACCCCGCTCGGCGACACTGATGCTAGCAAGAACAGGATCAATGTTGATTTCAGCCGGATATTGGCCCAAATGTTCGATGCGCAGTATAGCTATGCGGCTGTGGATAAGTACGTGGTTTTGTTTCGCAGCGCCACAACTTCGAGGTTGACCAAGCGCTTGACTCGGCGCCCTGCGAAAAGAGCCTGCGTGTCGCTGCAATGGAAGCTCACGATCATCGATCGATGACAACGCGGCAGCAGATCAAGGCCGCACGATGATCTCGTTACGAACCACCTTCACACCATTCACGTCTCGTGCAATTCGTTCAGCGGCCGAGCGCTCCTCCGGATTTTTGGCAAAGCCCGACAGCAGCACTGTGCCCTTGAGAGTCTCGACATAGATGCTCGCTGCATCCACTGCCTTGCTTGCGACGAAGCGACTCTTGATTTGCGTGGTAATGGTGGCGTCGTCGATGTAGGCACCGACGCTCTCCTGACCTCGTGTCACTGCACAACCGGTGGTGGTGAGAAGTGCTGCAGCGGTAATTACCGCCGCGAGAAGCTGACGAGTGACCATGTTGGGCCTCCTTTGGCTTTTACTTGAATGACCGCACCATGGTGCGCTCGATGGGCGCTTGAAGTCTGCGCGCTGTCAAACAGTACCGGGCGACACCACCATCGTCGCTACCGCACCGATAGGTGGTCAGCATCGAGATAGATGGTCGCTGCATCCAGGAAGCGCTGGTGGCGAGCGATACAGAAACGAACGCGGCGGGCGCCATCCTGGCCGGTGGAAGCGCCCCCGGTACAGTGAATGGTGCGGCCGTAGGTGGCGTCATCGGTTACCGAGTCGACCCAGATAAGAATTGAACCGAACCGCATCAGCAAAGCAATGTAACGCCAAGCGCCTCACAAAGCTTGACGCCGTACAGTTGGAATGGATGCGCCAGACTCAGGGCGCCAGCCACTGCTGGACTTCGGCTTTTGTGGGTATGCGGCCGCTGGCCACCACCTTGTCATTGATGACCAGCGCGGGCGTGGACAGGATGTTGTAGGCCATGATGGCCTTCATGTCGGTAACTTTTTCAAAGTCGGCCTCCAGTCCAGCCTTAGTGGCCGCGTCGCGCGCAACCGCTTCCAGCTTTTTACAATTGGCACAGCCCGAGCCCAGAATCTTGATCTTCAACATTGCTTTTCCTTGATCAATCACAAACCATCAAGAGCCCACAGCGGCTGATTGGCGTCGGTGCAGGGCCAGCAGCAAAGCACCAAGCACAGCAACGAATGCAACCATGCTCAACACAAGCCGCATGGCAGACATACCGTCTACCCATGAACCGTAAAGCAAACCCGCCATCACGCTGAACAGCGCCACGAGACCAACGTATGAGAAAGTTTTCTTGTGGCCCATCACGGCGATGACCATCAGAATGCTTTGCAGGCTCAGCTCCGGGTCGGCCATCAGGTAGGCCAACAGGGGCCCGGGGTGCATGCCCAAGTCCAGGAACATTTTTGCCACTGGCACTTCAACCAGCGTCGGGAAATACATGAACACGCCGAACACCACCGCGACCATGTTGGCTGTGACGCTGTTGGTACCTGCCAGGGTCTCAACCCATTCGGGGCGAATCAGCTGGCGGACCACTCCCACGATGAACACACCCACCACGATCAGACCAAAAATCTGCTTCACGAAGCGCCAGACTTCCCACAACCAGGCTTGGCGATCATCGGCCGCCAGGGCACTGGCGTAGTGCCACACAGCCCACAGGCAGGCTGCCACACCAAAGAAGCGGCCTGTGATGGCCAACTCCAGCCCGCCGGGCTGCGGGATGAACCGCAAGGCGGCCACAAGCAAGGTTGCTGCAGTCAGACCCAAGGTCACCCACGTCCAGCGGTTGGCGCCCTCAATGATGTCCTCCAGACCCTTCCATGCAGTCACCGCGATGGTGAGCAGCAGCAGGATGAGCACGGAGCCCTGGAAAGTCACACCTTCCTCGCCCTTGGCCGAATCAAATGGCACCCAGCTGAACAAGGTGGACTGCCAGGCCTCTGCCCAGCCCAGGGGTAGGCTCAGCGTGGCCACGGTGGCGGTCAGTGGCCAGAGTTTGAGCGTGCCCGCAATCAGCAGCGCCACCATGGATAGCAACAAGCCGGTGGCAGCTGGCCCAACGCTGGCTTTTTCGGCAAACAGCGCATCGGTCTGGGCGTCGTGAGTGGCGTCATCCCGCCAGAACAGCATCGCCATCAACAAACCAATGCCAACGCCGAAAAGCAAGCACAACAACAAACGGGCCACGGCGAACTCGATGCCCAGAATGCTGCCGGTGTAGGCCAGGGCCATGATGTTGCCGGCTGGCGCAAAAAATAGGAATGTGATGGCCGGGCCCACACCCGCCCCCTTGCGGTAGATGCCCCCAAACAATGGCACGATGGTGCAGGAACACACCGCGAGCAAAGAGCCTGCCGCAGCGGCTGCCGGGTAGGACACATAAGCCGGCGTGTTGCGCCCCAACCAGCGGGTGATGCTGGCTTTGGGAATGAGTGCCGCCATCGCACCTGCAATGAAAAACGCAGGCACAAGACACAGCAGCACGTGAGCGGCTAAGTAGGCAGCCAAGTTACCGGCCCCTCCACCCAGCAAATGCACCGCGTAGTCCATGGACACCTCTTCGTCTTTCCAGTTTAGCCACGCCACCACTGACAGAGCTTGACCGGCGTTAACCCAAACCGACGGTACACGTCGGCCAAATCCATCTTGAGCCGATGCTCTGGATGCAGGAGCCTGTGTCCCACGCTCACCCAGGACACGCCCCGCAGTCCGGCACGCGAAGCAGCGGATCTCGCATTCCCGCGCTTCCACATCGTGAATGCTGCCGTGCGCGCACTTGCTTTAGATCAGTCGCTTCGGCTGTCGCGACCGTATCCTCTTCGGGTTGCTTCGTCTTCGATGCTTTCAACATCCCGTCCGTGATCGGGGCACTCTGAAGCACGATGAACGAGGAGTTCGCATGAAGGCCCTACCCATTCTCTGGAAGCGGCTGGTTGACATAGGCGAGACCTGCCCGCGATGCAGCTTGACCGAGCGCAACGTGAGGGCCGCCGTGGATAAGCTCGAATCAGCAATGCAGCCGCTGGGCATCTACCCCGTGCTAGAAACTCGGGCGATCGACGACGCCACCTTTCGCGAGGCGCCGGCTGAATCCAACCGCATCTGGATCGGTGGCAAGCCCATGGAGGAATGGCTGGGCGCGCAGGCGGGCGACAGTCCGTGCTGCGAGGTCTGCGGCGACCTGCCTTGCCGCACGATGGAACTCCACGGCCAGACCTACGAGGCCATCCCGGAGGACCTGATCGTCAAGGCAGCCATGATCGCAGCATCGCAACTGATCGCCCCTGGCGCCGCTACATCCGCATCTTCGTCCTGCTCGACGAGTGGCTGCAGGTGACCCAGCGTACGCCAAGCATCCCCGCCAGCCGATGAGTCGGCCGATCACATTCGCCGTGCCCGAGGCGTCGACCTCGACCGTTTATGACCATCCTGCAAATCGGGCGATGTCAGCGCTCGCGGTCCCAGCTGCCCTGGCCCAGGCCTCGCTCGCGCAGCGCACGCCGATCAACCTTTTCGGAGGGCGTGACCGGCAGCACCTCGAGCGTCTCCCAGTAACGCGGCAGCATCGATGCGGGCAGGCGCGGCCGCAGCCACGCAGCGAGATCGGGCAGCGCCGTGCTGGCCTGCATGACAGGCCTGAGCACCAGCACCACGCGCACATCGTCTTCGCCATCACCGGCCGGGTGGGCGAGCGCCACGCAGTCGGAGACGGCCGGATGCTGGCGCAATTCGTCTTCGATCTGCAGGGGCGAGATGTTCTCGCCGCGACGGCGGATCCGGTCCTTATCGCGCCCCGCAAAGCGGAAGTAGCCGTCCGCGTCGGCAATCATGGTGTCGCCGGTGTGGTACCAGAGGTTTCGCCAGGCTGACGCCGCCGCCTCGGGCCGGTTCTGATAGCCCTGCATCATGATGGACGGCCGCTTGGGCCGGCAGACCAGTTCGCCAGGCGTGCCCGGTGCCACCGGGCGATCGGCCTCGTCCACCACCGCAAGTTCCCAGTCTTCGTGCGCCCGACCCATGGTGCCCAGGCGACGCTCGGGATAGGGCGTGTAGATCACGACGCCGATCTCGGTGATGGCAAACGAAGTCAGCATACGCACCCCGAAGCGCGACTCGAAGGCCAGGTCGGGCGCCACGTTGTAGAGCGCGCGCAGGCGGTGGGACCGATCGGCCGGCCCGGGCTCGCGCGCGGCCAGCACCGGCGGCATGGTGGGCGTGAGAATGGCGATGGTCGCGCCGACATCGGCCATCGTCTGCCAGAAGCGCGAGGCGCTGAATTTTTCGCCGAGATCGATCCGCGCGCCGATCATGAAAGCCGGCAGTACGCCCTGGCGCGAGCCAACGCCGTGAAAGAGCGGCAGCGAGGTGTGCACCACGTCGTCCCGGGTGAGCCCGGTCAGCCGCATCATCGTGCACGGGTTGGCAAAGAAGTGCCCGTTGGGCATGAGCACGCCCTTGGCCGGACCGGTTGACCCCGAGGTAAAAAAAATCGACTGAACCTCATCGAAACGAGTGGCCACCACCGGATCGGAGCCATCGGCCACGAACAGATCGTCAAGCCTCAGCGCTCGTACACCCGCGCGCTGCAAGGCGCCGGCGGCGGGTAGCGGATCGTCGCAGTCTCCCGCGACGATCACCATCTGCAGCCCCTCGAGCGCCGGCGCCTCAAGTTCGTTCAATGCGGCGATCGCCTCGGCGCTGGCGATCAGACAGCGGGGCCGGCAGTCGATCAGGGCCTGCGCCAGCATGCGACTGCGGAGCGCCGGATTGAACAGCGCCATGGTCGCGCCGCGCAGATGCAGCGCGAACCAGGCCATGAGGTACTCGGGGCAGTTGGGCAAGGCGATGGGAACGATGCTGCCCGCCCCCACCCCAAGCGAGGCCAGACCACGCGCGAGCGCCAGCGTGCGCGCGCCGAACTCGCCGTAGGTGAAGCGGCGCTCGCCGAAACTGAGAAAATCGCGCTGCGCGTCCTCCTGGATGCGCTGCAAGAACAATGGCCCGAAGACGCGCGACTCGAGCGGCAGATCGCGCAGCGTAGCCTGACTGAATCGGGCCGCGAGAACCCGTCCCGCCTCAGGCGTCATGAGACGGCACCAGCACGATGCGGCCGAACACGTCGCCCCCAGACTCCATGAGATGGTGGGCCTGGACGGCCTCTTCGAGGGGGCGCCTGGAATCGATGATGGCGCGGATCTGGCCGCGCTCGAGCAACTGCAGCGCCGCCACCATGTGCGTGACGCCGGGGGCGTAGGAAGCCAGAATCTGCAAGCGACGCAACAACACGATCGCAGGCCGCAGGTCGATCTTGCCGCTGCCGGTCTCCCCCACGATGATCACCCGACCGTAGAGCGCCATGCTGCGCAAAACGAAAGGCAAAGCGGCTGCACCGACGATATCAATCCCGACATCGACCCCACGACCGCCCGTGAGTGCCAGCACCTGCTCGCTGAAATCGTGGCCCCGCGTCACCACGATCACCTCATCTGCGCCCAGCGCCCGCAGCCGCTCGGCCTTTGCCGCACTGCTCGCCACGGCGATCACCCGGGCGCCCGCGCCCTTGGCCAACTGCACGCCGTGCACACCCAGCCCGCCGCTGGCCCCGGTGATGAGTACGGTCTCGCCAATGCGAACCTGCGCGACATCACGCACCGCCCGAATCATGGGGCCGATGCAAGCCGCCGCCAGGCTCGCCTCCACCAGGTCGACGCCATCGGGGACGTGGCACAGGCCATCGGGCCCAACCAGTACATAGTCGGCATAGCCGCCGTCGGCATCCTGACCGATGAACCAGGCGCTCGCGCAGGACTCGGAGCGTCCGGTATGGCAGTAGAGGCAAACGCCGCAGTGGCCGCGACGGGGCAGGCTCGCCACCCGATCGCCCACCTTGAAACCGTGAACCGCACTGCCCACTGCCACGATGGTGCCGGCGATTTCGGCACCCAGCGTGAGCGGCAGATCGATGCCCGTGCGGGCATCGTTGGCAGCCGCGCGATAGCCCACCGATTTTTTCCGGATGGTCCCGTTGCGCACCAGCAGGTCCTTGCGGTCGATGCCACAGGCCGCCACCCGCATGAGGATATCGCCCGGACCCGGCACTGGCACAGGAACCTGCGACAGCTGCATGACCTCGGGACCACCGAAATCGGTCATGCGTACAGCCTGCATCAGCGTGCTCATGGATTGGGCTCGGTGCTATAGATGATGGAGGTAGACACCGGCCCGGCGCCGATGTACTGGATGTTGCAGGCATCGCGCACCTGCCGCTCGCCGCACTCGCCACGCAACTGCCGCACGGCCTCGGTATTCAGGTTCCAGCCCTGCATGTAGCTCTCGGACAGATGGCCGCCACTGGTGTTGATGGGCAGCCCACCGCCCAACTCGAGCCGGCCGTTTTCTACGAAAGGACCGCCCTCGCCCACCTTGCAGAACCCGAAGCCCTCTAGCGCGAACAGTACCGTGGGGGTGAAGTTGTCGTAGATCATGAGTGCGTCGAGCTCGTCCTGCGCGATGCCTGCCATGGCATGCACCCGCGCCTTCACATCGCGCATCGGCCGCGCATTGAAATCATCGGACACCAGCCCCTCTGCGATGCTCGAGGCCTGGGCGTAGCCCCGGATGTACACCGGCGGTTTGGGCCGATCCCGAGCACGCTCGTCGGTGGTGAGAATCATCGCCACGCCGCCGTCGTTGATGAGGCAGTAGTCGAGCAGACGCAAGGGCTCGCAAATGAAGCGCGAGGCCTCGTGATCATCGAGCGTGATGGGCTTGCGCATGACGGCAGCCGGATTCAGCGAGGCGTGCTTGCGCACCGCCACTGAAATGGCACCGAGCTGCCGGGTGGTGGTGCCGTAGCGCTTGGCATGACGCTGGAACATGAGCGCAGAGACCGCCCCCGGCGAGGTCATGCCGAAGGGAAACCACATCTGCTCAGCGGCGGTGTCGTAGCGGTCGGCGCTGCCGCCATAGCGGGCCCCCGCTGAACGGCCGTCATTGCCATAAACGATCGCGACGGTCTTCGCCGCGCCCGTCATGAGAGCCTGCGCAGCGATCTGCAGCGACACCCCGCACATACGGCCGTTGGCTGGTTGCACCGAGATGAAGTCGGGGTTGATGCCGGTCATCTCGCAGAGCTTCTGGTAGTTGGCCACGCGATGCATCACCAGGCCGTCGACATCCGAAGGCTTGAGGCCCGCATCGGCCAGTGCTTCGTGAAGGGCCCGCACCGCGAGCGCGTTCGAATCGAAGCCCGGGATCACGCCAAAGGGGGTGCTGCCAATGCCGACGACGGCGGCATTGCAACGCGCAAGCTCACTCACTTCAAGCGCTCCCGGTGATCGTGAAACCCCGCCACCACCCGCGACGCCGCACGCCCACGGTGCTGGCTCATTTAAGCAGTTCGACGAAGCGGGCGTTGCCAAGATGGCGGCGCCATTCGGCGTCGCGAGCCTGCAACTGCGCCCGGTACGCAGCAGGCGCCACATACTCGACGCTGGTGTAGGTCTTGCGCATGGTCTCCAGGAAGCTGGGCTCCTTCACCGCCTCGGCCACCGCCGCGGCCAGCTTCTGCACGATCGCATCGGGCAAACCCGCAGGCCCCAGCAAACCATAGCTTTCATAGTCTTCATAGTCGATGCCCAGTTCGCGATAGGTGGGCACATCGGGCAGAAACTCGGAGCGCTTGCCCGCGGTGATCGCAAGCGGACGCAGGCGCCCGCCGTTGATCTGCGGCACAACCAGGCTGGGCAAGGCGCAGCCCATTTCCACGGTGTCAGCCATGACCGCCTGAATGACATCGGCACCGCCCTTGAAGGGCACATGAGTGAGCAGGAAGTCGCCGTACACCTGCGGGCCCACCGCCATGGTGTGACCGGCACTGGCCACGCCCGGGGTGCCAAAGTTGATCCGGCCAGGGTTGCGACGTGCCTGATCGATGAAGTCCTTCAGGCTCTTGTAAGGGCTGTTCGCATTGACCACCAACACACCCGTCACCGTGGACACATTGGCCACGGGCGTGAAGTCTTCGAGCTTGTAACCGAGGTCGGCGCGCGAGGCCGGCACCAATGTGAGCGAGGCCATGCCCGAAAAGAACAAGGTGTAGCCATCGGCCGGTGAACGCTTGACCCGGTTGGCGGCGATCGAGCCCCCACCGCCCGGCACGTTC
>CAIPNM010000201.1 GCA_903866395.1 uncultured bacterium | reverse complement strand
GGGGGTTGCCGCGGGGGTTGCCGCGGGGGTTGCCGCGGGGGTTGCCGCGGGGGTTGCCGCGGGGGTTGCCGCGGGGGTTGCCGCGGGGGTTGCCGCGGGGGTTGCCGCGGGGGTCGGCGCGGGGGTCGGCGCGGGCGCAGCTGCGGCAGCAGGCGCCGCAGCTAAAGGAGACGGGGCCGGCTGCGGCCTCTTCGCAGCTGCACGCTCGGCAAGTAACGCCGACATCGTTTGTTCAGCCCTCTGCGACACACCGGACGGCTGCGCGTTACTTGCCCCACCACCGCTCGCGGCTGGTGCGCCCGGCTGCGGCGCCACCTGCGTTGCCACTCGCGGTACCTCGGGCAGCACCGCTGGCCGCGCCGGTGCCTGACCCCGCTGCTGGCCCTGCAGCAGATCCGCAATCGGATCCTCTCGTACCGCTCGTTGTGGCGCAGCGACCGGTGGGGTTGGCCTGACCGTCACGGCCTTACCGGGAACATCGTCGAGCGCCACCACACCGCGAATCCGCTCCGCACCGCCCGTCAGGCTCTGGCCGGCGGGCCTTAACGTAATCGGATAGGTAATGACCATCTGCCCACGGTCCGACTCGATTCGCAACGTCAGTTCGAACGCTGGCTCCGGAATCTCGAACTCGGTGCGAATTCGAACCACCGTGTTACCGACACGCGATGTATCGAGCCAGGCAGTGGGCCAAACAAGCTCTTCGCGCCCGGCGAGCCGAATTCTCAACGGCTCAACAGGGACGACTCGCGGCCGCTCAGAGGTTTCGTCCCAATCGGCCAGTGCGATTTCGGCATCAAAGGGCTGACCCTGCGCCGAACGGACCGTCATCACACCCAGGCGCGCCGCTGCCGCATCGAATGCGAGCACACAGAGGAACACGGCGAGCGCAAAAAGCGGCGCCGCTTTGCGGGCTGGCAGGCTGAACGCAGTTCGCATCGATTCGATCCAGCGGGCCGCGCAGCGCCAGCCCGGCGCTAGTCGATGAGGATCCGCAGCATCCGGCGAAGCGGCTCGGCCGCTCCCCAGAGCAGCTGATCGCCCACCGTGAATGCGCTGAGGTATTCCGGTCCCATCGCAAGCTTCCGGAGCCGGCCCACCGGAACCGTCAGCGTGCCAGTCACCGCAGTGGGCGACAGGTCACGAATGCTCGCCTCGCGCGTGTTGGGAACGAGCTTCACCCAATCGTTGCCGCCCGCCACCAAGGCCTCGATATCGGCCATGGGAACGTCACGCCGCAACTTGATGGTGAGGGCCTGGCTGTGGCATCGCATGGCGCCAATACGGACACAAAGACTCTCGACGGGAATATGCGATGGCCCGGACGCAGGCAGACCCAGGATCTTGTTCAACTCGGCATCGCCCTTCCACTCTTCGCGCGACATGCCGTTACCCAAATCCTTATCGATCCAGGGAATGAGACTGCCCGCGAGCGGGACGCCGAACTGCTCGGTCGGAAACGAACTGCCCCGCATGGTGTCGGCCACGCGTTGATCGATCTCGAGAATGGCCGAGGCGGGATCGGCCAACTGCGGCGCAACCGAAGCATGGAGCGCCCCCATCTGCGCGAGCAGTTCACGCATGTTTTGAGCGCCGGCGCCGGAAGCCGCCTGATAGGTCATGGCCGTGACCCATTCGATCAGATTCTCGCGAAGAAGGCCGTTGAGCCCCATCATCATGAGGCTCACCGTACAGTTGCCGCCGATGAAATCGCGGCCGCCACGGGCGAGCGCGTCGCGAATGACGTGCAAGTTGAGGGGATCCAGGATGATGACGGACTCATCTTTCATGCGCAGCGCCGAGGCCGCGTCAATCCAGTAGCCCTTCCAACCCGCCGCGCGGAGTTTGGGATAAATCTCGTTGGTCCAGTCCCCGCCCTGACACGTGAGGATCGTGTCCATCCGGGCAAGCGCTTCCACCGACATCGCGTCCTGCAGGCGACCTGCCCCCAGCGGCGCTTCGCCCCCCGTTGAAGAAGTGCTGAAGAAAACCGGCTCGATCAGCGAGAAATCATTTTCCTCGCGCATACGCTGCATCAGCACCGAGCCGACCATCCCGCGCCAGCCCACCATCCCAACCTTCATCACCATCACCCGTTCCCCGTACGTTGCCTGGTTCAGAGCGCCGCCAGCACGGCATCGCCCATTTCGCGGCTACCCACCGTGCGTTTGCCTGGCTCGGCGATGTCGCCGGTGCGAAGGCCTTGCGCAAGCACCTTGCGTACCGCCGCCTCGATTCTTGCCGCAGCCGCCTCCTGATTGAGCGAGTGCCGCATCAGCATGGCAAGCGACAGGATGGTGGCCAGCGGATTCGCCACGCCCTTCCCCGCGATATCGGGGGCCGAGCCATGAATGGGTTCGTACATGCCGAAGTGCTTTGAGTTGAGCGAGGCTGAGGGCAGCATGCCGATCGATCCCGTGAGCATCGACGCTTCGTCGGACAGAATGTCCCCGAACATGTTGCCCGTCACAATGACATCGAACTGTTTGGGATTGCGCACTAGCTGCATCGCAGCGTTATCAACATACATGTGCGTGAGTTCAACGTCCTTGTATTGCGCGTGCAGTTCAGTCACCACATCACGCCAGAGCTGGGTGGTTTCGAGCACGTTGGCCTTGTCCACCGAACAGACGCGACGGCTGCGCTTGCGTGCCGCCTCGAAAGCGAGCTGAGCGATACGGCGGATTTCGCCTTCGCTGTAACGCATGGTGTCAAAGCCCTCGCGCTCACCCTTCTCGTTGGTGCGTATGCCGCGCGGCTGGCCGAAATAGATGTCGCCGGTCAGCTCGCGAAGAATCAGAATGTCGAGCCCGGCAACGATTTCCGGGCGCAGCGTTGAGGCATGCGCAAGCTCGGGAAACACCGTGGCCGGTCGCAGATTGGCAAACAGGTCAAAGTGCTTGCGCAACCGCAGAAGCCCCTGCTCGGGCCGCTGCGGGCGTGGCAGCGCGTCATATTTTGGGCCGCCTACTGCGCCAAACAGGATGGCATCTGATTGTTCGCACAGCCGCAGCGTGGCCTCCGGAAGCGGATCGCCCGCCGCATCAAACCCCGCCCCGCCCACCGGCGCATGCTCGGTTTCGAGAGGCAGTCCGTCGCTTCGAAGCGCGGCGATGACCCGCTCAGCCTGTTCGGTGATTTCGGGGCCGATGCCATCGCCTGCCAGCACTGCAATTTTCATAGTGATCACTCCTTGGGGGGCGCCGCGCTCAACTCCTCGCCGCGACACCCCACGCACCTGTCAGGACGGAACGCTGGCCTGCCGCTCCGTGTCTGTCTTGAAGAATGCTTTGAACGCGCCGGTATTCAGCCAGCCAGCATTCGCCCCAGCCAGGGCTGCTCGGCGAGCCGCTTGGCTTCGTATTCCCGGATGGCGTCGGCATGGCGAAGCGTCAGCCCGATCTCATCAAGGCCATTGACGAGGCAATACTTGCGGAACTCATCCACCTCGAACCGGAAACTGCGCGAACCGTCGGTGGTGGTGACCACCTGCTCAGGCAGATCGACCACCAGCTCGAACCCGACGAATCCATTGACCTGGTGGAACAGCCAATCCACTTCGCTCTCCGCAAGGCGAATGGGCAGCACCCCGTTCTTGAAACAGTTGTTGTAGAAGATGTCAGCGAACGAGGGCGCAATCAGCACCCGAAAGCCGTAGTCTTCCAGCGCCCAGGGGGCGTGCTCGCGCGAGGATCCGCAACCGAAATTCTTTCGAGCAAGCAGCACCGAAGCGCCGCGGTAGCGGGCGTGATTGAGCGGAAAGTCGGGATTGAGCGGACGATTGGTGTTGTCCATGCCCGGTTCGCCACGATCGAGATAGCGCCACTCATCAAACAGGTTCGGACCAAAACCCGAGCGCTTGATCGACTTAAGAAACTGCTTCGGGATGATGGCGTCGGTGTCGACGTTTGCGCGATCGAGCGCAGCCACAAGGCCACGATGTACGGTGAGATTCTTCATTGCCGACCTCCTCAGCCGAGCCTGCGAACGTCAACAAAATGGCCAGCGATCCCCGCGGCCGCGGCCATGGCGGGGCTTACCAGATGCGTGCGACCGCCTGCCCCCTGCCGGCCTTCGAAATTGCGATTCGAGGTCGACGCACAGCGTTCGCCCGACTCGATCCGGTCATCGTTCATGCCGAGACACATCGAGCACCCGGGCTCCCGCCATTCGAAGCCTGCATCGCGGAAAATGCGATCAAGCCCCTCCGCCTCAGCCTGAGCCTTCACCAGCCCCGAGCCCGGAACAACCAGCGCGAGTTTCACGTTGGAAGCCCGACGCTTGCCGCGCACGACCGCTGCCGCAGCGCGCAGGTCTTCGATTCGGGAATTGGTGCAGGACCCGATGAACACTTTGTCGACCCGGATGTCGCTCATGGGCGTGTTGGGATTGAGCCCCATGTAGGTGAGTGCGCGTTCCATGCCCTCGCGGCGAACCGGATCTTTCTCCTTCTCGGGATCGGGAACGCGGCCGTCGATGGTGGTGACCATTTCGGGCGAGGTGCCCCAGGTGACGTGCGGAACGATGCCACCGGCATCGATCGTGACCACCGCGTCGAACTTGGCCCCGGGGTCAGAGCGCAGCGTACGCCAGTAGGAAACGGCCTTCTCCCACTCGTCCCCGGCCGGGGCCATGGGGCGGCCTTTCAGATAGCGAAGCGTGGTGTCATCCACCCCGATCATGCCCGAGCGCGCACCGGCCTCGATCGTCATGTTGCAGAGGGTCATGCGCCCCTCCATGGACAACGCCGAGATGGCCGAACCGGCGAACTCGATGGCAAAGCCCGTGCCGCCCGCGGTGCCGATACGGCCAATGACCGCCAGCGCGATGTCTTTGGCTGTGACGCCTGCGCCCAGCGTGCCGTCGATCTGCACCAGCATGTTCTTCATCTTGCGCGCAAGGAGCGTCTGCGTGGCGAGCGTGTGCTCGACTTCCGAGGTGCCGATGCCGAAAGCGAGACACGCGAACGCGCCGTGAGTGCTGGTGTGAGAGTCGCCGCAGACCACGGTCATGCCGGGCAGCGTAGCGCCCTGTTCAGGCCCGATCACATGCACGATGCCCTGCCTGCGGTCGCGGATATCGAAATAAACGAGCTTGTGCTCGCGGGCATTGCGATCGAGCGTTTCCACCTGCAGGCGGGCGACCTCGTCGAGGATGGGGCCGCTACGGTCGGTCGTGGGCACGTTGTGATCGACCACAGCGAGGTTGGCGCTGATGCGCCAGGGCTTGCGGCCGGCCAGGCGCAGGCCCTCGAAGGCCTGGGGGCTGGTTACTTCGTGAACCAGGTGCCGATCGATGTAGAGCAACGCGGTGCCGTCGGATTCGGTGCGCACAACATGCGCATCCCACAGCTTGTCATAGAGGGTCCGGAGAGCGAGCGACATGGGGAAAACCGGTAAGAAGGCGGATCGAAGATTATGCCATGCTGCCCCGGGCGGGCGCCGGCGGCACGGGTTCATTCGAGCTAGCGAAACGACTCGCCCGCCTCAACCGCGCGCTCGGCTCGCGCACAGGCCCACACGGCAAGGCAGCCCAGCGCCGCCACGGCACCGGCGCCGTAAAACGCCGCGGCTGGAGATATCGCCACCCAGATCCAGCTCGCCCCAAGGCCGCCAATCATGCCGCCCACGCCATAGCCGATGGTGACATAGAGCGCCTGGGCACTCGCCTGCTGCTCGGGCCCGAACCAGCGCGACAGGATGGCCTGCGAAGCGGTGTGGTGAACACCAAAAGTGATGGCGTGCAGCAACTGCGTGAACACAAGCAACCACAACGCGCCCCCCGATGCGCCCACCAGCACAAAACGAAGCGCCGCCACCGCCACGCTGAGCCCCAATAGAAACAAGGCGGAAAACCGCATGAACAGCGGCCGCTGCAGATAAAACATGGCAATTTCCGCGACCACCCCCACCGCCCAGATCAGCCCGATTGCGCCCTTCCCATAGCCATGCCCTTCCAGGTACAGCGAAAAGAAGGTGTAGAACACCGAGTGCGCGTAGAGCATCAGAAAGGCTGACGCGAAAAACGCTGCCTTCGCGGGATCGCGTAGCGCCTTCCAGAGGGGCGCTGGTCGGGGCCCGGCCTTCCGCTTCGGTGCCTCTGGCAGCCCCCAGGTGCAGGCCAGCACCCCAACCATCATCAGCATCAGCCAGCCGGGCAGCCACCCGATGCCGACGACCTCGAAGAGCGGTCCGGTGATCACGACACCAGCGATAAATCCGATCGACCCCCAGACTCGCATCCTGCTGTAGCGACCGGCGTCACGGCCGGCGGCCTCGAGCGCGATCGCCTCCGCAATCGGCATCTGCCCCGAGGTTGAGAAGAACAGCACCGCGCAGGCGAGCATAATCCACGCGACGTCGGCACCCGAGGTCCACAGCCCGATGAGCGCCGCGAGCGAGATCAGCGAGCACGCGCGTTGCACCCAATTTCGCGATGCACTACGGTCGGCGAGCCAGCCCCAGGCGAGCGGGCCCACGATCCGCGAGGCCGGTGACAGCGACATCACCAGGCCAATGGCGGCCGCACCCAGACCCACCTCATGGAGATAAAGCGTCAGATAGGGCGAGAGCGCGCCTACAAACAGAAAGTAGGTCAGAAACAGCGCGCGAACCGCGTTACGGGTTCGCGAACCGGGATCTGAAGCCACCGGGGTCAGTCAGGTGCCCGCCCGGAGATCCGGGGCGTGGCGACGCTTACATCGGCGTTTTGGGCACGGTGACGCAGGGCGTGATCCATCAGCACCAGCGCGAGCATCGCCTCGGCGATCGGGACCGCCCGGATTCCCACGCAGGGATCATGCCGCCCGGTGGTCTCGACCACCGTCGCCACACCGCCCTTGTCGATAGACCGGCGCGGCACGCGGATGCTGGAAGTGGGTTTGATGGCGATGGACACGGCGATAGGTTGGCCGGTTGAGATGCCCCCCAGGATGCCCCCCGCCTCATTACCCACAAACCCGGAGGGCGTGAGCTCGTCGCCGTGCTCGCTGCCGCGTTGCGAAACCGACCGGAAGCCCGCTCCGATTTCCACGCCCTTCACCGCGTTGATGCCCATCATTGCCCAGGCGATATCTGCGTCGAGCTTGTCGTAGAGCGGCTCTCCCCATCCCACCGGCACCGAATCGGCCATGACTTCGATTCGCGCACCGCAGGAATCGCCCGCCCGCCGCAGGCTGTCCATGTAGGCTTCCAGCCGCTCAATGATCACGGCATCCGGCGCAAAAAAGGGATTCAGCGGAACCTGTGTGGCATCGGTGAACGGAATTGGAATTTCACCCAGTTGCGACATCCATCCGAAGACGCGCGTGCCATGGTGTTCATGCAGCCATTTCCTCGCCACCGCGCCTGCCGCCACCATGGGCGCGGTCAGGCGGGCCGAGGATCGGCCACCACCGCGCGGGTCGCGAATGCCGTATTTATGCCAGTAGGTGTAGTCGGCGTGACCCGGCCGGAAGGTTTCGGCGATCTTTGAGTAGTCTTTGCTGCGCGCATCTTCATTGCGGATCAGCAGCATGATCGGCGTACCGGTGGTCTGCCCTTCGTACACGCCCGATACGATCTCTACCCGATCAGGTTCCTGCCGCTGGGTGACATGACGCGAGGTGCCTGGGCGCCTGCGATCAAGGTCGCCCTGAATATCGGCCTCGGCGAGCGCGAGTCCAGGCGGGCAGCCGTCAATGACGCAGCCGATGGCAGGGCCATGCGACTCGCCAAAATTGGTGACCCGGAACAACTGACCAAAAGTGTTTCCAGACATCGCTGTTTGACCTGACGGATCGTTGGACGGGGGTTAAGAGGGCGCGACTACGCGAGCGGGGCCTGGGTCTCAGGCCTGCGGAGTGGGCGGTGCAAGCAGTCGCTCCACGACCCGCTCCTGCGACAGGAGCGCAAGGCATGCGTCGACCGATGGCGTCTGCGCCAAGCCAAACACCAGCAGCCGGACCGGGATCGCCAGCTGCGGCATTTTGAGCGCGTGCGCAGCAAGCGCCTGTTTGAGCGCCGCCTGCACGGCCTCGCGGGTCCAGGCGGCCTCGCGCAGAAGCCCCGCCAGCGTGACGAGCGCGGGTCGCACCGCCTCGGTGAGATGCGCGGCGAGGTCTTCGGCGCGCGGGCGCGGATCGGCGTAGAACATGTGCGCGCTGTCAGCGAGTTCGTTGAGCGTGGCAGTCCGATCTTTCAACAACCCACATACCTGTGCAAGGTCGGGAGTGTCGTGGCCCGCAAGCGCCACCGCATGCACCCCGGCGCGAATCAGTCGCGGGCGGATCGCTGCGGCCAGCCAGGCATCATCGGCCCGCTTCAGATACTGCTGATTGAGCCAGCGAAGTTTGCCGGTATCGAACTGGGAGGGCGAATTGGACAGATGCGATCCATCGAACCAGGCCACCAGATCAGTACGGCTGAAAATCTCGTCATCACCATGACTCCAGCCTAGACGGGCCAGATAATTGATGACCGCTTCGGGAAGAAAGCCGTCCTCGTCGTACTGCATGACCGACACCGCGCCATGGCGCTTGGAGAGCTTCTGCCCGTCGTCACCATGAATCATGGGGACATGGCCGTAGCTGGGCGGCACTCCACCCAACGCTTTCAGGATGTTGATCTGGCGCGGGGTGTTGTTCACGTGATCGTCGCCGCGAATCACATGCGTGATCTGCATGTCCAGGTCATCGACCACCACGCAGAAATTGTAGGTGGGCGTGCCATCCGAGCGCGCAATCACCAGATCATCGAGCTCGTCGTTCGAAATTGAGATTGGCCCCTTCACCAGATCATTCCAGACCACCGCTCCTCCGTCGGGGTTCCGAAAACGCACCGCGGGCTGCACCCCGGCAGGTGGCGCGCGCCCCTTTGAATTTTCGGGGCGCCAGCGGCCGTCGTAGCGCGGCTTGAGCCCCTGGGCGCGCTGCGCCTCACGCATGGCATCGAGCTCGTCGGGCGAGCTCCAGCAGTGATACGCCGTTCCCTCGGCGAGCATGCGCGCGATGACCTCGCGGTAGCGGTCCATATGCTGCGTCTGAAAAAACGGGCCCTCGTCAGGATCCAGCGACAGCCACTTCATGCCGTCGAGAATCGCCTGAACGGCCTCGGGGGTAGACCGCTCGAGATCGGTGTCTTCAATGCGGAGAATGAAGGTGCCGCCGAAATGCCTGGCATAGGCCCAGGCAAACAGCGCAGTGCGGGCACCACCGATGTGAAGAAACCCGGTTGGGCTGGGCGCGAATCGGGTACGGACCATGAAAGGAAGCCGATCGAAGGGAGGGCCTTGATTCTACCGGTCCGCATGGCATTACCCAGGCGCAGGCGCAGGGAACCCGCGATCAAGGGCTTCATCCGACCGCCACAAGCGCCTAGAATGCGGCGACCTTACCGATCAGGAGTCGCGCAATGAGCGCATCGCCCACCGCCCGCATGTCAGCAGGTCTGCTTCGGGGCAGTCTCGAAGACGGCGTGAGTGTGTTCCGTGCTGTTCCCTACGCGGCGCCGCCGGTTGGCGCCCTGCGCTTTGCGATGCCCGCCCCGGTGGAGCCCTGGAG
>CAIPNM010000200.1 GCA_903866395.1 uncultured bacterium | reverse complement strand
GCATTCGACAAGGCTCGATCCGATCACGAACCCGGGCGACGGTCAACCTGGCTCGATCCACACTCGCCCCGAAAGAACGCCCATTGATCGCAGACCTGGCCGGTAGGCAGGCGGCACAGACCGCGCTCGCCGCCGTCGGCTCCACGTTCGGTGGATGCAATGCCCCCCGCACGGATGCAGGCGACGGTCGCGGGGTTGGGCAGGCCCACTGGTTTTGCTGCGTCCGGCGATACGGGGGCGGCCGTGGGCGGGGGGGCAGGCGGGGGCGCCATGGGCGGGGCGATGCAGCCCGCGAGGAGCGCGACAAACAGCGCGATCAGGAGTGTGGCGCTGGCCTTCGGAGGGTTCATGCGGGTTGCTGAGGGCCTGATCATGGGCATGGGACCCACTCCTTCAATGGCTTGATCTTGTGAAGGACTTGCATTCTGACGTGTGGGTCTGGCCTAGCCCAATGCGGTCCAGTGTGGAAAGCCCAGGAAGAGTCTACGGCAATGTCCTTGGAACTGGCATCTGCCTCACGAAGCCCTACAATTCCCAGACCTGCACCAGCCGGCTGAGCCGGCTGAGTGTGCAATCCGCTCTTGATGCGTCCGCTGGAGACCCCCCTCATGAATTCACGCCGTTCCGCGCTTGCCCTGCTCGCCGCTGGGGCCACGCTGCCACGTGTTGCATTCGCGCAGCCCTCGCAGCAGGTGATGCGCCTGATTGTTCCCTTCACCCAAGGCACTGGGATGGACATGGTCGCCCGCACGGTCGCCCCTGGCCTCGGCGAGAAGATGGGCCGGCCTGCGATCGTGGAAAACCGTCCGGGGGCGTCCGGCAATATCGGTGCCGAGCAGGTGGCCCAGGCCGCGCCCGACGGCAACACCATTTTGGTGAGTGCCAACACGCTGGTGATGGCACGCACGCTTTATCCGAAGCTCAACTTCGATCCGCTTGCCGACTTCACGCCCATTGCGCTTGCCGCCTGGGGGCAGTTGCTGTTGGTTACGCATCCTCGCACTGGCTTCAAGACCGCAGCCGATCTGCTGGCCGCCGCGCGCGCGAAGCCCGGCTCCCTCAACTATGCGTCACCGGGGGCGGGCACACCGCATCACATGTCGATGGAGATGCTAAAGAGCGTTAATCAGGTCTTCATCACGCATATCGCTTACCGCGGTACGGCCCCCGCTGTGCAGGACATGGTGGGCGGGCACGTCGACACCATGTTCATGCCAATCCATGTGGCGCTGCCCTTGATTCGCGCTGGGCGCCTGGTCGTGCTGGGCCTGGGCGGCACGGCGCGTCACCCGCTGCTGCCTGAGGTACCTACCCTCAAGGAAGCGGGCGCAGGCGATGTGAATGTCGCTATGTGGTACGGCTTCTTCGGACCAAAGGGCATGGCCCCAGATCTGGTGGAGCGCCTGCACCGCGAAATCAATCAGCTACTCGGAAGTGCCGAAGCGGCGCGGGCCTTCGGCACGCAAGGCATGGACGCAGCGCCTGTCAGTCTCAAGGAATATCAGCAACTGGTGCGGACTGACTCCGAACGCTGGGCCAATCTGATTCAGACTCAACGCATCACTGCCGACTGACGAGCCCCGTATGAACATTGCCATTGTGGGTGGAGGAATCGCGGGGCTCGCGTTTGCGCTGGGTCTGCACCGACACGGGCTGCGCCCAACCGTCTACGACGCTGCACCCGAGTTCCGCGAAGTAGGCGTGGGCATCACGCTGCTGCCACACGCCTGCCGCGAGCTTGCTACGCTGGGTGCGCTCGATCGGCTCGAACCGCTGGGCATCGAAAATCTCGAAAGTGTTTTCTTTAATCGCTACGGGCAGTTCATTTACCGAGAGCTACGCGGTCGCCATGCGGGGCATGCGTTTCCAGAGCTGGGCGTGCATCGCGCGCGTCTGCATGCGACGCTCCTCGCGCTCGCGCGCGAGCGGTTGGGCCCTGAGGCGATCCGGACTGGCATGCGGTGTCGGGGCTATTCTCAGAGCGCATCTGCGATCACGCTGGAGTTTGTTCGTGCGGACGGTGCAACCGAACACGTGCAGGCCGATATTGCGGTGGCCTGTGATGGGGTCAATTCTGCGGTGCGCGCGCAAATGCATCCGGCGGACAAGCTCTGCTTCGCAGGCATCAACACCTGGCGCGGCGTGAGCGTCTTTGATCCCATTCTCACCGGCCGCTCGTATCTGCGAATCGGCACCATTGCCACGGGGAAAATGGTGATCTACCCGATCGTTGGAAAATACGACGATCAGGGGCGGCAGCTCGTCAACTGGGTGGCCGAGATCCAGCGCGATGACGCGCCCATGAATGACTGGAACACCCGGGCTGATCTCGCCGATTTCATGCCGGTCTTCGAAGACTGGCGGTTTGACTGGCTCGATGTGCCTGCGCTGGTGCGAGCATCAATCCAGATGCTGCAATACCCGATGGTCGATCGCGATCCGCTGCCGTTCTGGCGGGACGGCCGCATCACACTGATGGGAGATGCCGCGCATCCCATGTATCCCCGGGGGTCGAATGGCTCTGCACAATCGCTGATTGACGCGCGCACGCTGTCAGAGGCCCTGGCGGCCGCCTCCGCTCCGCTGAAGGCTTTTGACGACTACGAGGCTGCTCGCCGCGAGGCCACGGGTCGAGTGGTCACCACCAATCGCAGCCAGCCGCCTGATTTCATCATCATGAAGGCCGATGAGCTATCGGGAGGTAAGCCGTTTAACCATATCGACGATCTGATCAGCCAGGAAGATCTGCGGCAGATCGCGGCGCGCTATGAGCAGGTGGCGGGTTTTGCCCGTCCGGGAGCGTAAGTCATGGACCGGATGGCTTTTCTCTTCGCACGGGGCCGGGCAGCGGCGCTGTCCGGGTTCGCTCTGATGCTCGTCGGCATGCCGGTGCAGGCCTCCGATGCCGAGGCCTGGGCCTTCAAGTTCACGTCGGCGGTGTACGCAGAGCGTGACACGCCGCTTGCCACCGACCAGAACCTGCGCGGCAATCTTGGCGAGCACACCACCTGGGTGGGCCACTATCAGCGCGGCGGGCAGTTCGCGCAGACCCGGGCAGGTTATGAATACACCTTCAAGCTACCCTTCGGACAGGTTATTCCATCGCTTCAGGCGGCCACGCACGGCTTTTTGGGCGGTGCGATCACTGCGCAGCTGGGATCGGACACGGCGTGGGCAATCGTAGGGGTCGGGCGTACCAACCTGAAGCCCTACTACAACCTCAGTTTCGATCCCAATGATTCGGTGGTGCTCGGCGCCGGGGTTCGCGTTCGCAAAAGCGGCGTGCTGTCGCTCTTCACTGTTGCCGATGACCGGCTGGGCACCGGCCAGAAAGTCACGCATCTGGTCTGGCGCGACCGGTTCACCAAAGAACAGCGCATCACGATCGATTTTGTGCACAAGACCGGGAGCCTGGAAGCGGGTCTGCCGGGCACGCCTGGTAAAGGCCTTACGGTCACCTACGATCACGGCAATTTGTTCGCGCGGATCGGGCGCGAGCAGAATGTGAATTTCACGACCAGTGATCAGACCCGG
>CAIPNM010000199.1 GCA_903866395.1 uncultured bacterium | reverse complement strand
GAGCATCAGCCTTCTAAGCTGAGGGTCACAGGTTCGATTCCTGTCGGGCAGGCCAGTTCCCGGTGGTGGCTGTAGCTCAGTGGTAGAGTCCCGGATTGTGATTCCGGTTGTCGTGGGTTCGAATCCCATCAGCCACCCCACCCTCCCTTTGCGGTCCACGGCCGCAGCCCAGTCCCCCTCCTCCAGGTTCTCGAGCGTGCCGGACGAGTTCAGCCAGCGGTTGAGCTGCGATATCCATTCGGATTCCTTGACTGCCAGCGCCAAGTGTCTTCCATCATCGCTTGAAGACCGCGACTTGCGCGCCACCCGAGTTCACGCTCCGCGCGCGACGGATCGGCGAAACACATTGCGATATCGCCGCTGCGTCGAGGGGCGAGGCGATAGGGGATCGTCTTCCCGCTCGCCGCCTCGAAGGCCTGGAGCATGTCAAACACACTATAGCCCCGCCCTGTGCCCAGGTTCCAGATGCCTACCCCCGGCCGTGTCTGCAGCGCGTTCAGAGCGCAGAGATGGCCTTCGGCAAGGTCCACCACATGGATGTAGTCGCGCACACCGGTGCCATCCGGCGTGGGATAGTCGTTGCCCCACACCGAGAGCTCGCGCAATTTTCCGCCAGCGACCTGCGCAATATAGGGAAGCAAATTGTTTGGAATACCGTTGGGATCTTCGCCAATCAACCCGCTTTCATGCGCGCCCACCGGATTGAAATAACGCAACAGCGCCACCTTCCAGCGCGCGTCTGAGGCCGCAAGGTCGGTGAGCAACTGCTCGATCATGAGCTTCGACCGACCATAAGGATTCGTGGGTGTTCCAAGCGGCTGGTCTTCGCTAATTGGCACCGTGGCCGGGTCGCCGTAGACCGTTGCCGAGGAACTGAACACCAGGGTAAAGACTCCGTGTTCGGCCATCGCCTCGCAGAGCCGGAGCGTGCCGACCACGTTGTTGTCGTAATAGCGAAGCGGCACCCGCACGCTCTCGCCTACCGCCTTCAAACCAGCGAAATGAATGACAGCGCTCACCGGGCGCTCAGCGAACACTGCGCTCAGCTGCCCGCGCTCGCGGATGTCGGCCTTAACAAACCGCGGGGACTTCCCTGCGAGGCGCGCAACCCGGCTCAGAGACTCATCGGAGCTGTTGGAAAGGTTGTCAATCACCGTGACATCGAACCCGGACTGCAGCAGCACGAGGACCGTGTGGGAGCCGATATAGCCAGCGCCGCCGGTAACGAGAATGTGGGGGGAAGGGAGCATGGAAATCCAGATTTGGGGGGCTTCTTGCCCGCCGCGCGATCCCAGGCGATCAGTCACCATCACGAGCGCGGGTTGCTGAAACCGACCTTCTAATTTTACCGCTACCCATCACGCACCACCGGTGAGCGGGCATGGCATGACCGCGACCTCCGCTCACGGCTGATAGCATCCGCAGTGGAGCCTTCCTTTCGGCCCGCTGCCGATCGTCGCCAACATCCGTCATTCACGACCCTCAAGGTATGACCAGCGCCTCCCAAAAAACGCCGCTCGCTTTCTTTACCTACAACCGACCGTCCCACACAGCACGTGCCCTGGAGGCACTGGCGGCATGCCGGCGAAGAGAAGCGTTCGAATTTTTCTTCTTCTCGGACGGTCCAAAAAACCCGGAGGCAGAAGCCGGTGTAAACGAAGTGCGCCGGGTCCTTGCCGAGAACGCAGGGCGTTTTTCGGCTCAGGTCATCGAGCGGCCCGTCAATTTAGGGCTGGCAAAATCCATAGTCGATGGGGTGAGCCAACTCTGCAGCAGTCACGGAAGGGTTGTCGTCCTCGAAGATGACCTGATGGTGTCACCTGACTTCCTGCATTTCATGGCCTCTGCACTTGACCGCTATGCTGAGGTTCAGGAAGTCATGCAAGTAGGCGCCTATACCATTGCGCCGCCCACCGATCGCGCAGCCCATGCCTTTATGCTTCCAGTGACAACGACCTGGGGATGGGGAACATGGGCGCGGGCGTGGAAAAATTTTTCCTGGACACCAGAGGGGTGGCCAGCAGCTCGAACCGATCAGGCTTGGGTCTCACGGTTCGAGATCAATGGCGCAGGCCAATACATTGGCATGCTTGAAGATCGATTAGCAGGCCGAAACGACTCGTGGGGTATCTTGTGGTGGTATGCCGTGTCGCGAAACAGGGGCGAAGTCGTCTACCCCGTCCAGACGCTGGTATCGAACGAGGGATTTGACGGATCCGGTGTGCACTGCGGTGCCGGAACAGCACTAGGGAATGCCACGATCAAATCAACGGCACATCTATTGCCCGATGAGATTGTGTTTCCGACACAAGTCACGCACCTGCCTCACGATTTAGAACTGCTGGAAAATACGTTACGCGGCCAGACAGGACTTTCCGCAAAAATAAATTCCAAAGCGATTTTCTGGTGGCAAAAATTACGTACGAGAATTCGGCATGCATTTGATTAAACACCTGGGCGCGCGCCTCAAGCGAGCATTGCGAGCCGGGCGCATGTCCAACACCAGTCCGAACTGCCTGTTGGGACAAGGGGCAGCACTGGGCCCCGAAGCGATCATTGAAAATTTGCGCGGAAATAAAAGCGCAATTTCCATTGGAAATCATTCATTTTGTCGAGGCAGACTTCTCACCTATGGGCATGGCGGAGAAATATCAGTCGGTGACTGGTGTTATGTCGGCGTGCGTACCGAAATATGGTCAATGGAGTCCATCAAAATCGGTAATCGGGTCCTGATATCGCACGATGTCAACATTCACGACGGCACCGCGCACTCCGCTGATCCAACCGAACGGCACGAGCACTTCCGCAGAATCATCGAGCAGGGACATCCTGTACACTCCCGCGACCTGCCCGGGGTGCACTCGTCTCCGGTCGTAATCGAAGACGATGTATGGGTCAGCTTTGGTGTCACCATTCTCCGCGGAGTTCGGATCGGCGCCGGCAGCATCATCGCAGCGCGCTCCATTGTCACTGAAGACGTACCACCCGGCGTCCTTTACCGAAACGCTGTCACGCCCATCATCCAGCCGCTTTAGGCGACATCGAGCCGACGCTGTTTGGCATGTAAGCCCTGAAACCCAATAAAAACATGAAATTCTCCCTTTCCTCTCTCGCACGCCTAATCGCCGAGCCGGTCATCCAGCAGGTCACTGGTGTAGCCGGGCGGCAATTCGCGTCGTCGTTGCGCCAGATCGAAAACCTGATGATCCTGCAGGGACGAACCCTCGCCCTGCAAAACGCCGACCGCGCACCACTGGACCGCCTGCAGGACGCGGAGTTCAAAGTTTTTTCACAGTACGGTGAAGACGGCATCCTGCAGCATTTGATCCGTGAGACCGGCATCGATCGTGGCGAACAAACGTTCGTCGAATTTGGCGTGCAGGACTATCTGGAATCTAATACCCGATTTCTTTTACAGGGCGACCATTGGCGCGGATTAATCATAGACGGTAGCCGGGAGTACATGGAGGGGGTACGTCGAAGTGACATTTACTGGCGAAACGACCTCACCGCTATCGCTGCGTGGATTGACCGTGACAACATCAACAGCCTGATCGGCGACAGCGGCTTTACCGGCAATATCGGAATCCTCAGCGTCGACATCGACGGTAATGATTACTGGATCTGGGAAAAAATTGATGTCGTGAATCCAGTGATCGTTGTGGCCGAGTGGAATAGCGTATTTGGCCCAAATCACGCGGTTTCCATTCCCTACGCACGCGAATTCGATCGTGCTACCGCACATTACTCGTGTCTTTACTGGGGCGCCTCAATGCGCGCCTTTGAAGAACTCGGTGCGAGAAAAGGCTACGCGCTGGTAGGTTCCAATCGGGTCGGCAATAATATTTTCTTCGTTCGGCGCGACCGTCTCGGCAGACTAAAGCCTCTAACAACCCGTGAAGCCTATGTCGAGTCACGGTTTCGCGATTCTCGCGACAGTCAGGGCAACCTCAATTTCCTTGGCGGCACCCGTCGATACGAAGAAATCAAGCATCTGCCGGTCGTTCATGTCAATTCCGGGCAAGTCACCACGCTCAACGATCTTGATGCCACCCAAGAAAACAAAGCGCAGACCTGATGAAGCAGACATTGTCGTGGGAGCAAGCAGTCGAGTGGCTGCGAAGCGAGCCAGAAAAGCAGGATCTGGTCCGCGCCTGTTATTTTGACGACCCCCTCGCAGAAGCCGCCGAACGCTTCTGGAACAGCGTCGAATGGAAATCAATTGCCACGCTCATGCCCCGTGCTGGTGACGGACGCGCGCTTGACCTGGGCGCGGGTAGAGGAATCAGCAGCTACGCGCTTGCCAAGGAAGGGTGGACAGTCACCGCCCTAGAGCCCGACCCCAGTGCCCTGATCGGCGCGGGCGCCATTCGGGCACTCGCCCTCGAAAGTCGCCTTTCTATTACGGTGGTGAGCGAATTTTCTGAAAAACTCCCCTTCCCCGACAACACTTTTGACTTGGTGAACTGCCGACAGGTTTTGCATCACGCGCGTGACCTCCCTCAAACCTGCCGGGAGATTTTTCGTGTTCTTAAACCTGGCGGCCGAATGATCGCCACGCGCGAGCACGTCATCAGCAAACGCGAAGATCTCCAGGCGTTTCTCAAAAGCCATCCTCTGCACCATCTCTATGGCGGAGAAAATGCATTTTTGCTGAGCGAGTACACCGGCG
>CAIPNM010000198.1 GCA_903866395.1 uncultured bacterium | reverse complement strand
TGCTTTGAAGCGACGGATGATCGATCGGACACGGTGCCAGCGCAACCGACACGACCGGATGGCCACGCGCGAGCAGCCGCCTTACCACCTCCAGCCCGATACCGGTGCTGCCCCCCGTGACCAGCGCAGCCGCGCGCGCGCTCATTATCGCGACTCCTCGACCAGCGCGAGCACGCGAAGCGGACTGCCACTGCCGTTCTGAATCTTGAGCGGTGCGCTGAGAATGACCGATCCGGTGGGCGGCAACTGATCGAGGTTGCACAGGCACTGCAGGCCGTAGCGACCGGTGCCATGCATCAGGTAGTGACAGGGATACGGCGGCCGAAGATGAAAACCCTGGCCCGCATCAGTCCCGATCGCCTCAGACCCGAAGCCGAGCACGTCTCGCTCCTCGATCATGAAACGAACCGCTTCAGCGCTGGGGCCAGGCGTGTGCTGCCCCGTCTCGTCGTAGTTTTGATATTCCGCAGGATCGCGCCGCTTCGACCAGTCGGTTCGCATCAGAAGCCACGCGCCCGCCGGGATTCGGCCATGACGGGCCTCAAATTGCACAATGTCCTCGACTGTGAGCAGGTAATCGGGATCACGCGCGACCTGCTCGTGGCAATCGATCACCACCGCCGGGGCGACGAAATGCGAGACCGGAACCGTATCCACCGAGTTGTTGGCGAGTTCGCGACCCGAGATCCAGTGAATCGGCGCATCGAAGTGGGTACCGGTATGTTCACCGCAGGAAAAATTGTTCCAATACCAACCCGGGCCTCGCTCATCGTAGCGGGAGATCTCCTCAATCCGGAAAGGCCAGCATTGCCCCATCTCCGGCGGCAGCGAAATCTGCGGAAACCCGGGCGACAAGGTTTGAGTGAGGTCGATAACCCGAACCGTTGAACTGGCAAGGGCGGTAACGAGCGCCGCAAGCACCCCGCCCGGCTTATTGGTGGTGCTCATGATTGCGCTCCGCCAAGCGCCAGTTCCCGCTCGAGAACCTTGGGGTTTTCGCGCCAGCGTTCAAGCCATTCCTGCGCAACCTCACCCGGATAGACATCTTCGACGCCGTCTCGAAGCGCTTTAACAATGGCCGACGCCACCGCAGCAGGCGCGAGTTTGGGCGGCGGCATCGTCTGGTTCCATTCATCGTCGATGGGTCCCGGAAACAGGTTGATCACGCGAATCCCCGCCTGCCGCATTTCAGCACGCAGGCACTGCGTGAGTGAGAGCGCAGCCGCCTTGGACGCCGAGAAGGTGCCGTGAGGCGGGAAGTTGCTGAGCGCGTAAATCGAAAGCAGATTGACCCATGCCGTGGCACTTGTGGGCCCGTCGGCTGCACGCGCTTTCAGTGCGCCCCCGAACGCCTGACTCAGGCGCAGCAATCCGAAATAGTTCACTTCCATTTCGTCGCGCGCCGCGTCGGTACCTGGGCGTGAAGCGATTCCGAACGACCGGTGAACCTCGGCATTGCTGATCACGATATCGACCTTGCCGCCCAGTTCGCCGCCCAGCGTTTGCACCGATTTGCTATCGGTGACATCGAGCGGTACCGCGCTCACCTGTGGCAATGCCAGCAACTCATCAAATCCCGCGGGCTTTTTCCATGGCTCAGCAACGCCTACCCAAACGATGTCGGCGCCTGCCTTCACCATGGCACGGGCGACCGCCTGCCCAACCGGGCTCTTGCCATCGGTGATCAACACCTTGCGGAATTTTGGGTCGCTGGTCATGTCGCGCAGTACGGGGTCATCAGCCATATGGGGAATCTCCTGCTCGGGAAAGGCAATCAGCACGGCCTGCCCGGAGCGATCAAGCCGCGCGCCCACCCTCACTCGGCGGGGAGCTTCGGCAACATCGCCATGTAAGTGAACGATCAAAGTGGGGCCAGTATCGAGCTTGACCATGCCGATCCGCCAGGGCAGCCGCTCGCGAAAATAGAGATCGTTGCTGTGGCGAAGAATCGTCACAGCAAGCAGTTCGCCCTCACCGGTCTGCTCACGCCAGCGAAGCTCGGGCGACAGGCAACCCGAGCAGGCCTCGCGCGGCGGGTATTGAACGCTCGCACAACGCTCGCAGACCTGGAGCATGAGGCGACCTTCAGCCGCCGCCGCCGTCAGACCGAGTGCCACCCGCCCACGCGCGGACGGCGGCAGATTCATCACCCGCGTGCGCAGGATCGGGTTCTTGCGCTTGGGACGCATCATCGGCATGGACATCACGCACTCCCGAGCAGCACGGCGCCGGTGCAGAGGCAGCGGTCATAGGTGACCATGCCGAACCCTGTCACCAGCCCCAGCTGCGCATCGGCTACAGAACGATCGCCAGCCTCACCGCTAAGTTGCCGCAGCGCCTCGGTGACGCCAATGAATCCGCCTGCTGCGCCAGCCTGGCCCGCCGATAGCTGGCCCCCGCTGGTGTTATTGGGAAAATCGCCCACGCAGCGCAGATCATGCGAATCGACGAAAGCCGGCGCCTCGCCTTTGCCGCAGAAGCCGAGGTCCTCGAACTGGATCATGACGATCACTGGGTAGTCGTCATACGTCTGTATAAAGTCGACCTGGTCGGGCCGCGCGCCCGCTTGCGCCCACAGGTCATCCCGATCAACGACCCAGCCACCGCGCTCCATCACTGGATCGTCGGCGAAGGCGTTGTGCCGCTCGATCGAGCCACGCAAGACCGCATAGCGAAGCCCCTGCGACCGGGCACGCGCCTCGCTCATCACAAGAAATGCCTCGCCCCCTGCGCAGGGCATCACGCAGTCGTAGAGATGCACAGGATCAGAGATCGGCCGCGCTGCCATGTAATCCTCGAGCGAAAGCGCCTGCTTATAAAACACCGCGCCCGGATTGCGGTTTGCGTTAAAACGCTGGCTGACCGCGACCTTCCCGAAGTGTTCGCGACGCGCCCCGTACTTGCGCATGTAGTGAGCGGTAATCATCGCGAACACCGAATTGGGACCGCCTGCCCCATAGGGGTAGCTCGCATCGCGCGCGAAATAGCTGAATCCACCAAGCATCATGCGAAAAGAATCGACATGATTGGTGTCACCCGCCACACAGGCCACCACGTCTGCGTCTCCGGCCTGCACTGCACGCGCTGCACGTCGCAGCGCCATCACGCCGGAAGCGCCGCCATTCGGCAAAAAATCAAGCCATCTTGGCGATACACCAAGGTGCTGGGTGATGCCCACCGCGGTATCGGGCCCCAACGAAAAACTGCTGACGGTGAGGCCGTCGATTTCGTCTTTCGCGATGCCGGATTCCCGAACTAGCGCTTCGAGCGCCTGCCCGATGAACCAATGAGCGCCGTGGGTGGAATATCGCCGGTACGGCACCGTGACGGGTACTGCAACCGCCACCCCTTCATAGGACATCCGTCTTCGGGTCATGGATCAGGCCTGGCGCTTCTTGAGCGATCGGGTATCGACACAGTGCGCGGTCCCAGGCAGTCGCGCAGCCAACGCTTTCAGTTCTCCGCGCTGCACTTTCTGAGAGGCGGTGAGCGGCAGCGCGTCGACAAACGCGACATAGCCCGGCGCCTTGAAATACGCGAGTCGCTCGAGGCACCACTGCACCAGGGAGTGGGCAGCCTGCTCACGATCCACGGCATCAACGGGTGGCGACGCTGCAATGACGCAGGCCAGCACTTCATCGCCACGCACCGGGTCGGGGGCAGCAGCCACCGCCACGGCACGAACGAGCGGATGCTGAAGCAGCACGCTCTCCACCTCAACCGCTGCGATGTTCTCGCCGCTTCGTCGAATCACGTTCTTTCGGCGATCGATGAAATGGTAGAGCCCATTGGCATCGCGTGAGACCACATCGCCGGTATGAAACCAGCCCCCCGCCCAAGCCTCGTTGGTGGCCTGAGCGTCTTTAAGATAGCCCAGGTAGAAACCATCACGCGGATCGGCGCCGCGATGCCGCACCAACAACTCGCCCGGTTCGTCAACCGCAGCCTCGGCACCGTGATCGGCCACGATCCGTACCTCGACCTCCGGGTTGTCGGGCCCGAAGCAATTGGTTCCGACGGCACGCGGCTCACGGTGCGCAATCAGCACCGCGCCAGCGCCGGTCTCTGTCATTGACCAGCCCTCAACAAGCGGAAAGCCAAACCGCTTCTCGAAGGGCTCATGCAGGCTACGATTAACCCCGGCGCCGAACCCGAACCGAACCGTGTGATCGCGATCGGTCTGCGACTCGGGTGCCTTCATCAGCATGGCAGGCATCACGCCCAGGTAGTGGATGACCGTAGCGCGGAACTCACGAACCGCGAGCCACCACCCATCGGGATGAAACCGATCGACCAGGCTGATGCAGCCGCCCGTCACGATCATGGTCACCACTGAAAACGCCATCGCATTCATGTGATTAACCGGAAGCGGCGTGATCATGCGTTCGCAGCCCACGCGCAGCGACACATGTCCGTCGAGTTCCGCGTACCACTGCGCGGCGAGGAGGTAGTAGCGATTACTGAGCATGCAGCCCTTGGGCCGACCGGTGGTGCCGGATGTGTAAAGCAGGCCGCACTCGGTACGCAGCCCTGGCAGGTCATGGGTGAAAGGCGCCGGCGTAGCGCAGCTCGGCGGGAGATCATCGGGCCCGATGACCGCGAGCCGACAGTTCGCCGACTGCGCGGCGGCAGCGAGCAGCGCATGGCGTGACGGCGTCGCAATGGCGAGCTCAATGCCCGAGTGCTCGATGAGATACTCGAGCTCGGCTGAACGCAGCTCACCACTGATGGGCACCACGGATGCACCCATCCCGTTCAAGGCCAGCCAATGCAGCAAAAACGCTGGCCGGTTATCGAGCATCAGGCCCACGCGATGCCCATGCCCATAGCCAGCCGAAACATAGGCCTGCCGCAGGCGGGTGATTTCGGCTTGGGCAGCGCCATAGGTGATGACACACGGCGACATGCCGTAGGCCGCCGCAGTGCCGCTCAACACCTGAATGAAGGGGTGATCAGGCCAGCGGGCTGCAGCCAGGGCAAGCGCCTGTGCAACGGTTTGCGCAGCGTACGGGCTCGCGGGCTCACCCGGCTGAGCACAGGTGACCGGGGCGTCGGGTGATGCAAAGGAGCTCAACGGGGCCTCACATGAAAAGGCTGATGTTACCGAAGGCAGCATCGCCGTTAACCAGGTCGATGCGCTTCAAGCGTATTCGAAGCCTGTCGCCCACGGTCACGAGGTGGTGCGTGGCCCATCCTGCATAGAGGGTCTGCCGATCAAGGCGGGTTTCAACATAGTGAAACGCGGTTCGGAGCCGAAATTCGCCCCGCGCTTCATCCAAACTTTCCACGCGTGGCGTTTGCAAAAGATGATGGCAACGCGAACGGGGTTGCTCGGAGTAGGTTCGCGCCCCCGACAAGCGCTCGATGCGGATACGAAGCAGCAGCTTGTCTTCATACATGAGCGAATTGTGTAGAAGCGGATCGGTTTGCCCCGGCGCAATCGGCATCCAGTAGCGCGCGTCATCCGTAAAGAGATCAACCCAATCGCCAAAACGCCCGTCGTCGAGCATTTGCGCTTCATCGAGTACGAATTCAATCAGACGCTGGGTGATGCCGGTCATGATGCGGCCTCCTCCGTGGCGGACATGAAGCGAAGCCAGGCCCGGAACTGATTGCGCATCTGCGCCTCGCTTGTGCCGCGCACCACCTCCGCAGGAGACGCGCCTTCGCCCGGCTGAAACAGACGCCCAAGGTTGACCCACTCGCGTAGCCCCGATTGAAGCCCCTGCTGCGCACGCTCGTAGACCTCCAGATCATCGTGCCCAACGATCGAGCCTGGCGAATTGATCAACCGGTTGTACATGCAGGTTCGTTCAAGAAGCAGGTCGGGCGCCCCCACCAGGCGGAAGGTCCAGCTCTCAACCAGGGTGCGGTCTGCCGCCAGCGGCTTGAATACGCGCAGGGTTTGAATCGGCCCCTTCACCATGATGTTCGGGAAATACATGGTGTTATGCCGAACTTCGCCCAAAATGCGAGCGGTTCGCTCTTGACCGTAGGCGGCCACCATCGCTTCCTGGTAGCCGGGAATCACCGAGTAAGCCGCATGGATGGAATCGCTTACGCCGGTGTGACCATGGCCGTTCGGCCAGATCCGGATGCCCATATTGTCAAAGAACTTGTAGGTGCCCACGAACGGCGCGAACTGCTCAACCGCCATGGGCTTGGGCGTGCCCTCTGGCTGCTCGCCCCAGATACGTACGGTGGTTCCAGCCGAGGACTCATGGGCCACCATCGGGTGGCACGCATCGGTCTGGTTCTCGGCGAGCATCTTCCAATTGCAGGGATGCATGTACCGGAGCATGCCGCCGGCGACCTCGAGTCGACCCGCAGGCGCCCGGTCGACCATGTTGTCGAGCGTGGAGAGCGACTCGCCGAAGTAGTCGTGAAATGCGACGCCCTCGCCACTCAAGCGGCAAAAGACAAACCCGCGATACACCGCCACTGCCCCGGCGCTCGCCAGCCCCAACCTTGCCTCGGTGGCCTCGAAACCGGTCCCGTCGTAGCCGTCTCGCAACGGAATGTTCTGCAGTGCGCCATCGGTGCCGTACGTCCAGGCGTGATACGGGCAACGAATAAAGCGGCCAAGATTGCCCGACCCCTCGCTCACCAGACGGACGCCCTTGTGCGCACAGCGATTGATCAGCACCGAGACGCCACCATCGGCTTGCCGAACCATCACGATCGGCTCAGCGCCCACGCTCGTCGTGAAGTAGTCGCCCGCATTGGGAATCTGGCTGTCGTGCCCCACGAACACCCAGGTTGACCGAAACAGCCGGGACATTTCGAGATTAAAAATCTCCGGATCGGTATACACCGCCCGGTGGACCTCATTATCACGAACGAGCGCGCGCAGAGCGGCGCTTGTCCAACGCGTGGCTGAGTTGATCATTCCCCCTCCCGCTCTTGCTTCAGATCAAATATAGAACTCTACCGCCGGCAGCGCCTCGCCAGCGTGGAGCAGATCCACACGCTTGAGCACGATCAGAAAACCGGACGCCACGCGACGCAAACGGTGGTGGGCCACGCCCGGCAGCATCACCGTCCGGCCTGCACGAAGTTCGGTATACAGAAACGCGGTACGCAGATAAAAGCTGTCACCCGCAAGATTCGCCTCGAGGACCTCAGGAGTTTGCAGTAGATGGTGACAGCGTCCAGAGGGCTGCTGAGAATACGCGTGGGCGCTACGCAACCGCTCGATATGGACCCGCCTCAGCATGCGGTCATCATAAAGATGCGAGGCCTCGAGACGTGGATCCTGGGCCTCAGGGGATGCGGGCAGCCAGTAAACCCCGTCGTCGGCGAAGAGCGCATCCCACTCATCCAGACGCTGTTCATCCAAAAGCCGCGCCTCGCGCACCACCACCGCCTGAAGCAGACGTTCAACATCGGGGGACACTATTTGCTCGCTCATGCCGCGCGCCCTGGAATATCGGCCCCATGATCCGACATCAGCTGCGCCCATGCCGCGTATTGGTTGCGAAGGAGCGCCTCATCCACCCCGCCCACATCACGCGGCAGCGAATCGCCCGCTGCCCTTGCCTCGCGGTGCAGGCTGACCCACGGATTAGGACCGGCGGCGAGATGGTTCTGAATGCGCTCGAAAAGATGCAAATCATCGTGCGCCACCAATGAAAGCGGCGAAAACACCTGGCGGTTGTAGAGCAATGCGCTTTCGAGCAGCGCTTCGGGCGCGCCTTCTGGTTGAAACGCCCAGGCTTCGATGACCGTGCGGTTGTGCGCGAGCGGCCGCAGCACGCGCATGACCTGCGGCACACCCTTGAGCGCCATGGTGGGATAGAACACGACGTTCTGTGGAGAAAAGGCGAGCACGCTCTGGGCCCGTGCTTCACCATGCGCCTGGCGAAGGGCTGCACCGTAATCACCCAGCGCGCTGTACGAGGTATGAAGACTTTGATGCGTGCCCAGCACACTGTGGCCACCAGGCAGCACCCTCCCGCCCATCTTCTCGAAAAAGGTATAGCCCGACCCAAAGGGCAGCAACTGACGCATGGAAAGTGGCGTCTCGGTGCCTTCCGGCGGACTTCCCCACACCGCTCGTGCCGAGAGCGTGGCCGATGCATGGGTGGTCACCGGGTGGACTGAGTCATTGATGTTCTCGAGATAGATTTTCCAGTTGGCACGGATTTCGGTGCGCAGCACCCCGCCCGCCAATCTCAACCGCCCCACCGGTGAACGGTCAGCAATCAGATCCAGCGCGTTCATGAGTTCGCCCATGGAATGCTGGAAACCGTTCCCATCGCTCTCGGCCCGGGCAAAGACAAACCCGCGGTGCACCGCGACCTCGCCCCAGTGGGTCAGTCCGCGCGCTGCCGCACTCTCCGCAAACGCCGTGCCCTCGTAGCCCTCGCGTAGCGGCGTCCCCGACAGGCGCCCATCGCTGGAATAAGTCCAGCCGTGATAGGGACAGCGCAGCACCCGCGCAATCTGTCCGGCAGGCGCACTCACCACCGGCGCACCCTTGTGCGCGCAACGGTTGTGGAGCACCACGATGCTTGCGTCTTCGCGCCTTAGCATCAGCACGGGCTCACCCGCCAACTCGCAGGTGATGAAATCACCCGCACGCGGAATCTGACTGTCGTGCCCGACAAAGAGCCATGCTCGGCGGAAGAGCCTGGCGCGCTCAAGCGCAAACACCTCTGCGCTCAAATAAAGATCGCGATGGACCTGATCGCCCCTGACCAGATCGGTCGTGGCCAGCCCGCCGCTCATTTGCCGAGCAGCACTGTAGGAAGCCAGGTTGCGATCGGCGGAAAGACCCAAACCAGGCTAATCATCAGAAGCCCCATGATGACGTAGGGCGTGACCGCCGCGAAAATTTCAGTCGTGGGAATGGAGGCGGGCGCAACGCTGCGCATGGTGAAGAGCAGCATGCCGAATGGCGGCGTGAGGAGCCCCAGCTGCATGCAGATCAGATAGAGCACACCCCACCAGAGCGGGTCCCAGCCATAGAACTGCACCAGCGGCATGAAGAAGGGCAGCGTAATCAGCATCATGCTCACCTGGTCGATGAAGCAACCGAGGATCAGCAGAATCACCAGCATGCCAGCGAGCACGCCCCACGGCGGAATGGCTGCATCACGCACCAGGGCCACCAGCCCGTTGGTTGCACCCGAAAACGACAGAATCTGCGAAAAGGTGGTGGCACCAATGATGATGAACAGGATGACGCCCGATATCGCAGCCGTGCCCGTGAGTGCCTTGGCAAGCGATTGCAGCGTGAGCACCCGATAAAGCAGCGCCACCACGACGGTTGCCAGCGCGCCGATGGCTGCGCTCTCGGTGGGCGTGGCCCAACCTGCCGACATGGCGGCAATGACCAACACGAAGATCAATACGAGCGGCGTGACGTTGATCACCAGGGGGCCCCAGCGCGCCCAGCCCTGGTGCTCCTCGCGGCTAAAGCTGGGCGCAAGCGACGGGTCGCGGCGAACGCTCAACAGGATCCAGCCCAGGAACATGGAGGCAAGACAGATGCCGGGAACCACCCCGGCAATCAGCAACCCGGAGATGGAAATGCTTGCCAGACTGCCCAGGAGCACCGTGATCGCCGATGGCGGAATCAGCATATCCACGCCCCCGATCGCCATGATGGGCCCCATGGCCATTCGCGGGTGATAACCCCGGCGAAGCATCTCGGGAAGAAGCAGACTGCCCAGGAGGGCGGTGGTGGCAATGGTTGAGCCCGAGATCGCAGAGAACACGGTACCCGCCACGATCGCCACCACGCTCAGCCGGGCCGGCACGCCTCGAATCGCGCGATCGAATCCGTCGATGGCGCGAATCGCGAGCCCGGTATGAAAAAGCACCTCACCCATCAGGATGAAAAAAGGAATGGGCGTGAGCGAAAAATTAGTGATGGAGGCCACGCCATTTCGGACCGCCTGCATCAGGCCCGCCTCACCCCCAAGAAACACCACCGCGCCCACGATATTGATACCGAGAAACGCGATGCCAGCCGGCAACCCCGCGAGGAGCAGCACAGTCAGCACGCCGAAAAGCAGCAGTAGCCCCTGCCACCAGATCATGCTGCCGCTCCCTGCTCGGGAACCAGCCCCTCGGGGTAGAGAACCCGCCGACCGCATTCGAGCGCAAGGAGTAAAAAACCGATCGGGAAGGGAACGTAGAGCCACCACTCAGGAAACACCAGCGCCTTCAGCACTACACTCCCTGCAGCACGGCTATCGAGGACCGTCAGCGTGCCGTACCAGGTGAGCACCAGGCTCACGATCAGCCCCAGCGCCGACGCCAGCCGATCAAGCCGGCGTTGACCCGCCGGCGAGAGCAACGCCCCCAACAGGTCCAGCCGCACATGCTGATTGCGCCACATGAGCCAGGGGGCCGCGGCGAGTGTGGCAAGCGGCAGCGCGTACTCGGTCACTTCGTTGATCCAGGGCAGCGATCGAAGACCGAGGTTGCGAGAAAGCACATCAAAGCAAACCAGGACGGTGATCGCACCGAACGTGCTCGCCGATATCGCACCACACGCGCGCATCAGCCAGGCATACATGCCGCGCCCTCCGCAAAGAAAAAAGTCAGGGCGCCATCAGCTGACGCAGCTTCGGTCCATGCTGCGGGCTGGTGGCAATCACCCCCGCCCACCCGGCATCCAGCGACAGCTGCAAAAATTTCTTAGCCTCAGCCTCTGGCAAGCGGATGACCTCGATGCCGGCATCAGCCTGCCGCTTGGTCTCGGCGGGCGCCGCCTTGGTCGACATATCGGCGTTGAGGCTCTCCAGCCAAGCGCCCTGCTTTTCAAGAAAAGCTTTTTGGGCAGCGTTGAGCGCATTCCAGCTCTTCGCACTGAAGATCACACCCAATTCGATGTTGTAGAAGCCCGGGTCAACGCGGTACTTGGTTTTCTCGTGCCAGCCCAGGTCGAAAATACCCAGTAACGGCCAGCCATATCCGTCCACGACGCCACGGTCGAGCGCGGTGTAAACCTCCCCAGGCGCGACCTGCATGACCGAGGCGCCCAGCCGCGTGAAAAACTCGCGATAAATGGGAGCGATGCGGATCTTGAGCCCGCTGAGGTCGGCTTTCTCAATCCGCTTGTTGAGGTAGATGTGATACGGCACGCCGTCACCGGTGCGGGCAAAGTAGTAGAGCCCT
>CAIPNM010000197.1 GCA_903866395.1 uncultured bacterium | reverse complement strand
GCTGGGCTCGCGTGTTGCGATGCCTGGCCGATGACCTTTGAGGAGACCCTTGATCATGGCTGCTAAACACAACACCGATCGTCTTCGGGCTAAACGTGCCGCCTCGCGTCGGGCAGATCCGCGGCTAGAGGTTGATTCGGTCGAGCTGGCGGCGGAGCACCCGGTTGAGGGGCCGCGCAGCGACGTGCTTTCCGCCCTGGCGATGAACGAGGCGGTCAGGGCTCAAGCCGATGAACGCGAGGCGGCGGCGCATCCTGATGCGACCACGATCGAACACCCGGCAGACAGCGGCGGGGCTGCGGTGGCCCAGACATCGCTCGGTGAATTCGGCCGTGGGTGGTTCAACGGCGCGGACGTGGTGCAGTTTGCGCAGGCTGCGGGTGGCGCGGTCGCCGATACGTCGGCTTCGGCGCCTGCCGCCGTGGGCGGCTTCAGCCCCGGGCTGGGAACTCTTTTCGGTCTGCTGGGCGCGGCTGGGCTTGCCGGTAGCGGATCGGGTGGTGGCGGGCTGGCGGGCGGGGCCTCTGCGGGTGCCGCGCCCAAGCCTCTGGTCACGGCCAGCATCGAGGTCATCAATGGTTATGTCGCAGGTGCGAAGGTTTGGCAGGACACCAACAACAACGGCAAGATCGACGCGGGCGAGCCGATCGGTTGGTGGGATAAAAACAGTAACGGGAAGCTCGATGCTGGTGAGCAGGAGACCAGCGCGGAAGGGCGCATCACGCTTCAGCTCGACCCGCAGGGCGGGCCGGTCCGGACGCTGGGGGGCACCGATCTGTCAACCGGTAAACCTGTCACGAATTCGTTTGCCGCCCCTGCCCGGGGCACGGTGATCTCCCCGATCACGACCGTGATTCAGGCGGCGATTTCCTCGGGTGAGTCGCTGACTGATGCGGTCAACACCGTCAAGCGGGCGTTTGGCCTCGATGCTGGCGCCGACCTGCTCACGCTGGATCCGGTTGAAAGCTCGCTCGGCACCGGTGCGGCGTCGGATCAGGCCATCAAAGTGAAGGCGGCTGCGGTTCAGATTTCGAATGCGATGGACCTGGGGGCGAGCCTGCTTGCAGGCGCTGGATCGGGTGCCGACAACTCTGCACTGGTCGCGGCATCACTTGCCAAGGCAATCATGTCGGGCGGCGGGACGTCGGTCAACCTGGCATCAGCGAACACGCTGAGCAGTGTGCTGACGGACGCAGTCAGCGCGTCAGGGCTAAGCGGCACGGCGCGCGACAAGGCACAGGGGGCCCTTGCCACCACCGCATTCCTCGCCGCCAACGCCAACGCCATCGTGGCCGAGGCCGTGAATGCGCCTGACCATAAGGAAGCCCTCACGGTGATCGGACGCGCGCAGCGTGTAGCGCAGGTCGAAGCTTCAGAGGCGCTGAGTGCGGCCATTCAAAGCGGGGGCGCCATGGCGACCCTCGCCTCTGGATTTTCCGGTGCTGCATTTGCGACCAAAGCTTCGCAGATCACCGACGGCATGATTGCGCCGGGCGTTTCCATGGTGAGCGTCGATGTGCTGCCCACCACCGTTGCAGCGCCTGCAGGGTCAGGCATCACGATTGAAGCGACGCCCCTCCGTTCCTCGATCACGCCGATCGGGTCGACTGCCCTCGCCGGGCTTACCGCTGGGGGCAGCGGTAAATTCAGCGTCTCGTTTTCATCTGCGCCTACCGCGTTCGATGCGTCGAAGATCGAAATCGGTTCAGGCCTGACCATTGGCGGAATCGAGAAGCTGACCAACACCCGGTATGTGGTCACGGTGAACGCCGGCGCCGGGCAGATCGGTGAACGCACAGTGAAGTTGGCCGCCGGATGGGCCGGTCAAGGATCGACTGGCGATGAGGTGACGGTGAAGGTGAATCCGCCGTTCGCTGGCATGCAGTTCAGCGAAAGCTCTGCCCGAGTGCTGGGTTTCGAGGGCGCATCAGCCGATATCGTCAAGCTATCCGACGGCAATTCCGTCATGCGCTTTACCAAGCCGTTGAGTGCGAAGCCCTACGCGGGCGCGACGCTGGCTTTGAACGTGGCCGACGCGCTGGGCACCATTGATGTGAGTGCCTCCGATTCCAAGCTGGGAATGTGGGTCTATGCGCCCCAGGCGAATCTGCCGATCCGGTTACAGCTCGCAAGCAGCGATGCTGGCCTGGTCGCACGCTACACCCAGGCAGGACAGCCGTTGATCAGCGATGACCGCAAATTTGTCGAGACGGAAACTCGGACCGTCAAGGCGGGCTGGCAGTGGATGGAATTTGATTTCGGTCAACCCGTTGATCGCTGGGTGGGGGTGTATGAAACCGCTATCAAGGTAGCGCTCGATCCGGCGGTGCGCTATGACAAGGTCAGCGTATTTCCCGATTTCAACGCAACGCCCACCGGAGCAACGTTCTATTTCGATGGACTGACCCGAGGCGGTACCGCGCCGGGCGTTCCGGTTGAGCCACCGGGGAAATTTTCCAGTCTTGATTTTCAGGGGGCGGCTGCCTCCTATCGTCAACTGGGTTTCGGCGGTGCAAACGGCAGTCTGGTGGCTGACCCCGAGAATGCCGCCAACACCGTGGTGAAGGTGGTGAAGTCGGCTGATGCGGAAACCTGGGCGGGTGTGACGCTCGCGTCGCTACCGGGCGATGCCGCGGCGGTGCCGTCGATTCCATTCTCGGCGGGAACCGTGATGACCGCTGCCGTGTATTCGCCCGCGGCGGGTACCAAAGTTCGGATGAAGGTCGAAAATTCGGCCGATCCGACGGTCTCAGTTGAAACCGAGAGCGTCACGAAGTTTTCGGGTTGGGAAACCGTGCGTTTCGACTTCGCTAACCCGGTGAGCGGTACCGCGCCGCTTGACGCTGCAAAGACCTATGACAAGCTGAACGTCTTCTTTGACTTCAGCGTGGCTGGGTCAAACGGACGCAGTTACTACATCGACGATATTCGGTTTTTGGGCGCTGCCTCGCCTGCGCCAGGCAATCCGGTACCGGCAGGCTACTCGCTGGTGTTCGAGGACGCCTTTGATGTGGCGGGGAAAACCGCGCCTAACCCCGCGGTCTGGAAATACGACCTGGGCGATGGATCCAAGAAAGGTATCCCCGGCTGGGGCAATGGCGAGCAGCAGTACTACACCGCAGATCCAGACAATGTCTGGGTCGAGAACGGAAGTCTTCATATCGTTGCCAAGGCCAACGATACCGCCACCAACACCTCGGATCGGTTAGTGAACGGAGCGGTGGTGCCCTTCACCTCGGGTATCACGTCGGCGCGTCTCACCACCGAAGGCTGGAATGTCTCGCCTTATGGCTATGTTGAAGTTCGGGCGAAGCTGCCGGCTGAGCAGGGTGCGTGGCCTGCTATCTGGATGCTGGGGGCGCAGAACAACTGGCCGAAGTCGGGCGAGATCGATATCGTCGAGTGGTCGGGCCGCTATTTCAACGACTCGACGGCGCAGGCTGCGCTCCACTTCGAAAAGGATTTCGGCAATACCCAGACCAAGGCCTCCACCTCGCTCGCGTCCTCGGTCGAGCGGTTTCACACCTATCAGCTCTGGTGGTCACCGTCCGAGATCCGCATTGGTGTGGACGGCGATGCGGAGAGCGCCTATCTCCGCTACAGCAAGCAGACCGACTTTGATGTCAGCCGCTGGCCGTTTGATTCGCCTTTTTATTTGCTCATGAACGTAGCGGTGGGCGGAACGCTGGGTGGCGATGGGTTTGCGCAGGCGCTTACTCAGGCGCCGTATGAGATGTTGGTCGATTATGTGCGGGTGTATCAGGGGGCTTCTTCAGGTGGGGGCTCAGGCTCATCGAACGCCCTGTTGGTGAGCTTCGAGACGACAGACACGAGCGGCTATGCAGTGGGAACGGGAGCTGACTTTGGCGGGGCAGCGTCATCGGTGGTGAGCGATGGTCCTGCGGGGTCTAACGGTCGGGTGGCGAAGGTGGTGAAGGGTCAGGGCGCCGAGACCTGGGCGGGAACGACGCTGCTTGCGCTGAGCGGAAAGGAAGTG